>MIAA01000001.1:105044-144921 GCA_001830425.1 Rhodospirillales bacterium RIFCSPLOWO2_02_FULL_58_16 | reverse complement strand
TAAGAATCGCCCTCGCCGAATCTATGTAGCCCAGTTCGCGGGCCTTGACGTAGAGATCGATCTTGGCCGCCAACTCGCCGAAAAAACGGCAGATAATGTCCCTTAATTCCAGGAGATGAGTTACAGGCCGGTTGTTATCCGCAGAATTTTTCCTGGCCCTTGCATAACCGCCGTCAACGGCCTCCCGGAAAACCTCGGAAGCCTCTTCAATTTTGCCGGCTTTGAACAACATGCCTCCCAGCCGATAATCGAAGACCCGGATTTTCGGGAAAAGTTTCTGCGCCGTCCTGTAAACTTCGATAGAGGCCTCATGGTTTCCCTTGATGCTGTATATGCACCCCAGCGCATCCAGGAGACGATGCATGTCTTTATTTCTTATATCGAAGGAAAGCGCCCTGCGAATGAACGGCTCGGCATGAAGCGTGTACTTCCTGACCCACAACATGAACAAGCCGATTTTTTTATTTATTTCAAAGTCTTCAGGATTCGCCTTGAATTCTTGGAGAAGAGATTTGAGAATTTTGGCTTCCTCGGGGAGGCAATGCTCGGCTGATTCTTCCGAATCCTCGACCGGTGGTTCATGCACGGCACGGCCTCGCTATCGACGGCTCTATGCCCGCGCCGGTTTAACGGCCACGTTCTCACAGCCCAGGGCGCTTAACGCCGTATTGACGATGTGGTGAGCATTCAATCCGGCGGCATCGTACTGTTTGAAGGGATCGTCGTGATGGATAAAACGGTCGGGCAAAGTCATCGGCCGCACCTTGAGGCCGCCGCCGAGAAGGTCATTGATCGCCATGAACTGCATGACGTTGGCGGCGAAGCCTCCTTGCGATCCTTCTTCGATGATGATCAACACCTGATGGGATGCCGCCAATCCGGTCACCAGTTCCTCGTCAAAAGGCTTGGCGAAACGGGCGTCGGCGACGGTGGTGGAGAACCCTCGCGCCGCCAGTTCATCGGCGGCCTTAAGCGATTCCTGCAATCGCGTGCCGAGGCTTAACACCGCCACTGTCGATCCTTCGCGCATCACGCGACCCTTGCCGATTTCAAGCGCCACGCCCTTTTTCGGCATCTCGACGCCGACGCCGTCGCCGCGCGGATAGCGGAAGGCGCTGGGACCGGCGTCATAGGCGGCGGCGGTGGCCACCATGTGCATAAGCTCCGCCTCGTCGGCGGCTGCCATGACGACGACGCCGGGCAGACAGCAGAGATTGGCGAGGTCATACGAACCGGCATGGGTGGCGCCGTCGGCGCCGACCAACCCGGCGCGGTCGATGGCGAAGCGCACCGGCAGATTCTGCAACGCCACATCATGCACTATTTGATCATAGGCTCTTTGCATGAAGGAGGAATAAAGGGCGATGAACGGCTTGAAGCCTTCGCACGCCAGCCCGGCGGCAAAAGTCACGGCATGTTGCTCGGCGATGCCGACATCGAAAAAGCGTTCAGGGAACCGCTCGGCAAACAGGTCAAGTCCGGTGCCCGCCGGCATGGCGGCGGTGATGGCGACAATTTTGTCGTCGGCCTCGGCCTCGCTGACGATGGCGTCGGAAAATACCTTGGTATAGGACGGCGCCTTGGCTTCCGGCTTGATAAGTTCTCCGGTGATCAGATTGAATTTGCCGACGCCGTGGTACTTTTCCGGCGCTTCCTCGGCGGGAGCGTAGCCGTGTCCCTTTTTTGTCACTACATGCAACAGCACAGGCCCCGGATTCTCGTCGTCCCGCAGGTTCTTCAGGACGGGCAGCAGATGATCGATATTGTGGCCGTCGATGGGGCCGACATAATAAAAGCCCAGCTCTTCAAACAAGGTGCCGCCGGTGACCATGCCGCGAGCGTATTCATCGGCCTTGCGCGCCACCTCTCCCAGAGGGCGCGGGAACTTCTTGGAGATAACCTTGGCCAGATGGCGAACCGAGCGAAATGACTTGGACGAGATCAGGCGCGACAGATAGGCGCTCATGGCGCCTACCGGCGGCGCGATGGACATATCGTTGTCATTGAGGACAACGATCAGCCGCTCATCCATGGCGCCGGCGTTGTTCATCGCCTCGTAAGCCATGCCCGCGCTCATCGAGCCGTCGCCGATAACGGCGATGACATGGTTATTCCGCTTCAAAAGGTCGCGGGCCGCCGCCATGCCCAGCCCGGCCGAGATAGACGTGGAGCTGTGGCCGGCGCCGAAGGGGTCATATTCGCTTTCCGAGCGTTTGACAAACCCCGATATGCCCCCGCCCTGGCGCAGGGTATGCATGCGGCTGCGACGACCGGTGAGAATTTTGTGGGGATAGGACTGGTGGCCGACATCCCAGATCAACCGGTCATTGGGAGTATTGAATACATGATGCAGGGCGACGGTAAGTTCGACCACGCCGAGACTGGCGCCGAGATGTCCGCCGTTGATGGAAACCACGCGGATGGTTTCCTTACGGACTTCATCAGCCAGTTGTGAGAGCTGCGCGGAGGTAAAATCCCTTATATCTTCCGGCACATTAATGGTGTCCAGAAGCGGGGTTTTATAATGTTCCATCACGATGCCTGCCCCCCCCCACGTTTGATTCAATTGATCTCAAACATGTCTTTTGATAACGAATTGCGCAAGGTTTCTGAGAGGATCAGCCTTTTCGGCAAATAAATCAAGGTGCTTCGCCGCCTGATCAGCCAACATGACGGCCTGGGAGCGGGCGCGCTCCGCGCCGAGCAGGGAAACAAAGGTAGCCTTACCGGCGGCTTCGTCCTTGCCGACCTTCTTTCCCATCTGTTTTTCGTCACCCTCGACATCAAGCAAATCATCGACAATCTGAAAGGCCAGTCCCAGGTCATGGGCGTAGGCGCGAAGAGCATGGCGGGCAGGCAAGGGGGCCTTGCCGAGGATCGCCCCGGCCTCGCATGAAAAGCCGATCAGTTTCCCCGTCTTCAGCCTTTGCAGGTGAGTTATTTCCGCCATATCAAGGGTGCGGTCCTGGGCCATAAGGTCAAACATCTGTCCGCCGACCATGCCCTTGTCGCCGATGGCCCGGGCCATTTCGACCACCAGCAGGGCGCGCACCGCCGGGTCCGAATGGGTATCTTCCTCGCCCAATACCTCGAAAGCCTTGGTCAGCAGGGCGTCGCCGGCCAGGATCGCCGTCGCTTCATCGAACTCGATGTGGCAAGTGGGCTTGCCGCGCCTCAGATCGTCATCGTCCATGGCCGGCAGGTCGTCGTGCACCAGCGAATAGCTGTGAACCATTTCCACCGCCGCCGCCACTCTAAGGGCGCAGATATGGCCCACGTTGAACAGGCCGGCGCCGGCAATGACCATAAACGGCCGGATGCGTTTTCCGCCGTTGAAGACGCCGTAGCGCATGGCCTCGGTGATTTTACTCTCGGGACTGTCGTCAACCGGCAGTAATTGATCGAGGGTATCTTCCACCGCCTCGGCGTTGGCGATGAGGGCGTCCTTGAAGTTACCGTCGCTCATCGGATTTCCGCCGGCTCCACGCTTACGGAGCCATCGGCGCCGAGGACCACCTTTTCAACGCGGGCCTTGGCTTCCCTGAGTTTGGCCTCGCAATGACGCTTGAGGAGGGCGCCCTGCTCATAGGCGATTATCCCCTCGTCCAGCTTGCCGGTCCCGTCCTCCAGCTTGCGCACGATTTCTTCGAGCTGGGCCAAGGCCTCCTCGAAGCTTAATCCGGCAATCCGTTGCGGGATGGATTTATCAGCCATATGCATATGCTCCCCGTCCGATCCCTATCCGTGCATCAACAATCGCTTGATGGCGAGATAGGCCACGGCCGCGCCGATAATAACGGACATGATCATAAAAATAAGCAGAATATAGCGGCTGATATTTGCTTCGCTGCTTGATTTGATCTTTCGCACCTTGGCAAACAAGGTCGAAAGATTTTTATCAATCTCTTCGATCTTCGTGAGTTCCGTATATTGCCAGAACTGATGGATGACCAGCGTGAAAATGACGGCCACGGTGAGCAAAATGATCACCGCAACCATTTGGGAGGCATAGTCCTTGTCAACGGAAACCAGCTTGGCGATGACGACAAGGCCGCCGAAAGTCAGGAGCGTAGACCCGACCGTCCACCATTGAAGACGTTTGGCGAAGCGGATGGTTCGCGCCGATTCACTGTAAAGCATACACATCTCCGCATGCGTATTTTCGTCCAGGGACGACGGCTCGTTGTTGAACGGCTGTTCGCCGTCGCCGTCGCCGCTCTCCTCTTTTTTATCCATCGCAAAAGAACCTTTATGCCGGAAGGCTACAGTTTAGACCAGTTAGCCAGAAAGTCATACCGCGATGAAACATTATCCAGATTGACCTCGTTAAGGAACGTGGAATAGGTGAGATAACTGACCAATTTTCCCATGTCGTCCGCCCAGGGGGCCAGAACGCGCGGTTCGTTAAGCACCCCGGCCTGACGCAACATCACTATGGCCTCAAGATCGGTCAATTCAAATTTCCCGTAGAAAAGTATCCTTACCAGCGAGGCGTCGCCGAGGCGCACAACGGTTCGAAGATAATTGTGAACATCAAGAAGTCCTCCCAAATAGACCACATCCTTGGTGAAAGGGGCGCCTCCCTCAACCAGACCGCCCCGGACCACCCGACGCGCCATGTCAAACGAATCCAGCCTGTTCTCGCCGCGCTCCTGGTAGAATTCAAATAGTTCGAGAAAATTTGCGCCGTCCATGGACATCTTTATGCCCAGAACCCGTCCGGCGAGGCGGCGCAGACGGTGCGGCCCCAGAGCGCCGCTGATAAATTCAGCGAACACCGCCAAGCCTTCCTGGGTGCGCGTATTGCCCGGATGCGCTTCGCCGAGAATGGGAAACATGAATTGATTTTTACCGTTGTTACCTGTCGCAATATGAACAAAGGCTTCATGCTGAAGCAACTGAACGGCGTCCAGCTCGCTGAATCGGCAATCGGCGCGTAGGCGGATATAGTCGCGTCCGGCGACGGCGCGGGCGGAAAGAGTTTCAACAATCTCGACACGCGGCGCGTTCTCCTTGAAATGTTGCCTAATGGAGACGTTAAAACGCTCCTGCAATTCGGCGGCCGAAAGAGTGAGTTCGGGATTTTTCATCAAGTCTTCATCGGCGTAGCTTGAGAGAACGCTGTCAATGCGCTCGGCGAGGTCTATGGTGCGAAGAACGCCGTCGCTGAACAAAGTGTCGGGGCTTCCGAACAAGCGGCATGATATCTCGTGAAAGGCCGGAGCGCCGAGGTTGGCGATAAGACGGGCCGTCTCGTCAAAAACATCCGCGAGTCGTAAAAGCCATTGGTGAACCGGGCTGTCGCCGCTTATCAGGCGCCGCGCTTCGGCAACCATTTGAAAGGTCCGGGCAGGGTCGATGGGCGTATAGCTGATGCGGGGCAGTTCACGGCATTTGCCGGCAAAAAACCGCCTTGACGTTTCGGGCGGCCAGCTTGTCGCATGAATGACGGCGAGAGGTTTTTCCGCTTCGACCAGAATCCCGGCCGCTTCGACCAGCTTTTCAATTTCCGCCTTTGAGAATTCGTTGTGCGCCATAATAATAAGTGACTTCCTGTAACCGCCGAGACCTTACATAATAAGCATTGACGATTGAAACATGGTTGAAATTTTATTCCTTCTTATCGCCGCCGTTGTCGCGGTCCTGTTGTTTATGCGCTTGGGGCTGGGTTCAGTCCTGGGTTATCTGGCGGCAGGGGCGGTAATCGGACCACACGGCTTAAAGTTGATAATAGACGCGGATAATTTACGTCATATCGGCGAATTCGGCGTTGTTTTTCTTTTATTCCTGATCGGCATTGAGATGAAGCCGCAGCGCTTGTGGGTCATGCGCTATATTATATTCGGCTTGGGCGGAGCGCAGGTTTTAGCAACGGGGTCGCTGTTCGCCGTCATAACCTACTACACATTCGGCATGTCGGTTGAGGCGTCGCTGGCAATCGGCTTCGGACTTGCCTTGTCATCAACGGCCTTCGGCGTCCAGCTTCTCTCCGAGCGCAAACAAATGACCACCAATCACGGACGCAACAGCTTCGCCATACTACTGATGCAGGACTTGGCGGTTATTCCGCTTATGGTGCTTTTGCCTCTGCTGGCCGTCGGTCGAATCGATCAGACGACCTCGATGGGACTCGCCGCTTTGAATGCCATCGCCATTTTAAAATACGTCGCTATTTTCGGCGCAATCCTGTTGGCCGGACGGTACGCCGTCAGGCCGATCCTTCACGCTACCGCGCGCATCGGCAACAGCGATACATTCGTTGCGCTTGCCCTGCTGCTGGTGCTCGGATTTGCCTGGATCATGGAGCAGGTTGGTTTTTCCATGGCGATGGGAGCGTTCATCGCCGGGGTGTTTTTAGCGAATTCCGAATATCGCCACCAGGTGGAAGCGGATGTTCTTCCGTTTCGCGGCCTTTTGCTCGGCTTGTTCTTCATGGGGGTCGGCATGACTCTGGACTATCGTGTCGTGGCCGCTGACTTTGGAACCGTCATCGGCTGCACGGCGGCGCTGCTGATTGCAAAAGCGGTCATTGTCATCGCCATCTCACGATGTTGGCGAATATCCATGTGCGCATCCGTTCGTTCCGGCGCCCTTCTTTCCCAGGCCGGCGAGTTCGGGTTTGTCTTGTTCTCTCTGGCGGAAAGCCACCATCTGCTTCCCGAAGGCGTGATGGAACTGCTGATCCCGGTTATGGTGCTAAGCATGATAGCGACCCCTGCCATGGTATGGCTCGGCGAAAGAATTGCGGCAAGAATTGAAGCGGGCATGACGGACAAGATTCATTCCGTCGATACTGAAGAAGAGCGCCCGGTCCTCATCGCCGGATTCGGACGTGTCGGGCGGACAATAACCAATATGCTCAACTCCGCAGGCGTGCCGTACATCGCCATTGATACGGACGCAGACAACGTAGAGAGAGAACGCAAGCGGGGATATCGGGTTTATTACGGCGACGCGAGCCGGCCGGAAGTTTTACGGGCTGTCGGCGCGGCGCGCGCCAGACTGATGGTTGTCACGCTCGATAATCATCACGCCGCCGAGGGCATGGTGCGCGCTGCGCGTCGCCTTTACCCGGACATCCCTGTTCTTGTCCGAACCCGCGACTGGAAAACGGCTAACAAATTTATCTCGATCGGCGCCGCCCACGCGGTGCCGGAGATGGTGGAAGCCGGCCTCCGGCTCGGCGCCATCACTCTGGAAGCCGCCGGCGTTGATGAAAATAAACGAAAGATTTTGCTTGATGATCTTAGCGCCGATAATTACGCAAAAATGCAGGATATATAGCCGGAAATAAATGGAGCCGTTCTCGCTGTTTTCACCCCTCCATCAGCGCTCCGACATGAGCGGCGACGCTTCTCCCCAGGGCGTCAAGGTTATAGCCGCCTTCAAGGGTAGAGACTACCCGCCCGTCGCAACAACCTTCGGCTACCGAAAGGATTTCGCGGGTTACCCAGGCGAAGTCGTCCTCGCTCAGCGTCAGTTGGGCCAGAGGATCATCGGCGTGGGCGTCAAAGCCGGCTGAAATAAGGATTATTTGAGGGGCAAAATTGCTCAATGCCGGCAGGATAAGGCGGGTCCATGCGGCGCGGAATTCCTTGGAGGCGGAGCCGGGGGGCAAAGGGGCGTTGACGATGTTGCCGACGCCCCGCTCACGTTCGGAGCCGCTGCCGGGATAGCACGGGTACTGGTGGCTGGAGGCGAAGAACAGGTCGCCGTCGTCCTCGAAAGAATGTTGAGTTCCGTTGCCGTGGTGAACGTCGAAATCAACTACCGCCACCCGCTGAAGTCCGCATTTATGGCGGGCGTGCAAGGCGCCGACGACGACATTGTTGAACAGGCAGAAACCCATGGCGCGGGAATGCTCGGCGTGATGGCCGGGGGGACGCACGGCGCAGAAGGCGTTTCTTGCAACTCCGGCGGCTACCGCATCGACGGCGGCGCATGCCGCGCCGGCGGCGCGCAAGGCCGCCTCGCCGGAAGCCGCCGACATAGCGGTGTCGCCGTCCAGGTGAACAATGCCGCTATCGGGGGCGGGCGCGGCGTTCAGCACCGCTTTGACATATGAAGGAGCGTGCGCCAACTCTAATTGGGAGATATCGGCTTTGGGCGCAAGGCGGCGGTCCAAAGCGGCGAAGGCTTCCGTTCCCAGAGCCTTTTCGATGGCCTTGAGACGCTCCGGACATTCCGGATGGCGGAGGCCGGGATCATGCTCAACGCAGACCGGGTGAGTGTAAAGCAGCGTAGTCATGCCTACATACTGACACCGCGTCGGAGAATACTACCCACTAAAACAATATTCGCTGTTCATGGTGACCTCATCCGTAATTGTATACCCCAAACTCCCGCCGAACTATAACCGAATCACGACACTGACCGGTGGCCGACGGAAACTCGGGGTCAGGACGCTATCGCCGATTGAGGCCGATACATATCCGGGCGCACGCCCCCCAAAGGCCGAACAGGATAAGTATCCAGATGCCGACCACGGGCGGATGTTGCCGGCGCGGCGGCATAACCGTCCCCTCCTTGCCATGAAGGAGTTGGTCGAACTTCCAGCGGAGGTAAGTTCGATTAATATACATTTTATTGACGTAACCGAATGTGCCGTCCTTTACAGCGGTCTCCCATGCGTCCGCCGAAAACACCTCCTTGAGAAGATTGGCGTTGAAGTTGGGCGCGGCTTCGACATTAACGCCGAAATAGTTCTCCTGAACACGATAAGAGAGTGATTCGGTCTTTGTGAAAAGGACGGCGCCGAGGAACGAAAATACGCACAGCCCGACGCAGGAAACGTGGATGACGTTCTTGAATATAGCGGTCTGCTTGTCAGCATCGGACCACCAGATGAAATAGCCGACAAAGCCCAACGGGAAAATGGGATAAAGATAGCGCCACCCATAGGACATGCCGGGTTCCGCCCATATAAGCGCAACAGCCAAACTAAAGCCGGCATAAGCCCATGCCAGGAGTAGAGTTATGATGGCGAGCCATCCTTTGTTTCGCCGCGCCTTTAACAGCATGTAGGTCAAAAGGCCCAATCCGAACACCATTATCGGGCTTGAATACAACAGGCCGAATTCGGCTCCGAAAAAAATATGCGCCAAGCCGGGAAGACGTTGAAGCAACATGATAATTATGGGCAATAAGCCTATCGGTTCCTGACTATCGGAGCCGGCTTGCGAATGGGGAAACGCCAAGCCGTATACGGCTTGTGAATGAGGAATCGCCACGCCGTAAATCTCGTTATTAAGGTAGGCGACGGGAAGATAAAAAAAGATGACCAAAAGGGCGAAAATAAACGCTGCCTTGATATGTTTCTTTATATCCGGCGGCGCGTTGTCGCGTCCCGACAGGCAATCTTGCAGCAGCAACAGGATCACAGGCAGAGCGATGACATTGAGGTCGCTGAAGCGCACCATCAAGGTGATGCTGACTCCCGCCGCCGCCGCCGCCGACCACTTGAGTTCGCCGAGTTCCCGGTAACGCATCGTCGCGTAGGTAATCAGGCTGAGTCCGAAGAACTCGAAACTGTGGGACATGCGGACACGGGATAATACATAGTAGATGACCCCGGAACCCACACAGAAAAGCAATGTGTAAAACAAGGACGGCTTGTCGGTTAATAATATGGCGGATCGCCAAAAAAGGAACACTGAAGCGAGAAAGTAGAAATGAACGGCGAAGGAGAACCCGAAATAGGTCCAGGAATTGACAAACTTGCCTCTGTCCTCGATCACTTCATGGTTTTGCAGCCTGTCCACCGTCGAAAACAGGGCGACGAACGGCGCCGCCATCAGGCCGGGACCATAGAAGCCTTTTGGAACCTTGCCGTTGCCGGCGCGGAAAAACTGCAACTCATCAGCTTCCCCGGAAAAATCGGCGTCGAAGTCCAACCCGAAGGACATGGCGTAGGCCAAATACCCTATGTCATCGGATGAACCGTGAATATCGGCTGACCATTGATGCCTGTTCAGGTTCAGGAGGACCAGAACGACAAGAAAAATAAAAAGGCCCTTTTCAAACCGGAAGACAGAAATTTTTTCTGAAGGCATCTGCTCCCCGTCCGACAGGCCTGACTCACCCTAAAGGTAATTGCTCAATGACAGCCGGCGCACCGTTGCCATGGCTTGATACGAGGCTTCCATCGCTTTTTGATCATCAAGCAGGCGCGTGATGGCGTCCAGCGGATTGATGTTCTCGATGTCGGCGACCCTCTGGTCAAAAAAGCCGATCAGTTGGTCGTGACTTTTATTGGTTCGATCAAGCAATAACCGATTAAAGCCGATGTCCATCTGAACTTTTTCAATGCTGCTGGTTTGCTCCGTTTCAAAGGGCGGGGCGCCGGGCGAGGTGGGTTCCAGGGCCGCCGTCAGCAGATACTGCGCATCATCCACCCGCTTATGATTGTTGTCGAGACCGCCGGCGGTTCCGAAAACACCCTGGGCGATGATGCTCATGGCCCGGATCGCCTTCTCGAAGGCGGGATCAATGGCATTAAGGTCCATCGAAAATTCCCGTCCCTCAGTCACCTTATGGAGGGTCGATTGTGAATCGCCGTCATAATACGAGATGTCGGTGGTGATGGTCGGCGCCGCCGTGGCGGCTTCGTTCACAAGGGAATCCGTTGAGGAAAGGGTAATGACGGTCCCCGTGTTGGCGGCGACGGTAAAAGTCCCGTTATTGGAGGCGGAACCGGTGATGGTAATTTTCGAACCCACGGGAACGTTGCCGAAGGAACCTGTCCTCGACGCGGTAATGGTGTCGGCAACGCCGACATTGGCGAACGCCAAGGTTCCGAAACCGGATGTCGGGTAGGTGGCCATGGCGACGGTGGCGGCGGCGACGCCGGCCTCAAGAGCCGTAGCCTCAACGGTGGTGATCGTTGTGCCGTTGTTGGCGGAAACGGTATAGGTTCCGTTATTGCCTGCGGTTCCGGCGATGGTGATTGTGCCGCCGACGGGAATGTTGGCGAACTTTCCGGCGGTGGCGGCGGTGATGCTGGTTCCGGCGGCGAATGACAAGACGCCGTAATCGCGCGCCGTGGTGTCTACGTTCACGCCGTCCCACGGCGTGCCCGCAGTGGCGGTTAATTTAGGGTGGACGTTATGACCCCTGGTAACAGGGTAAAGGGTTCCGTTGCTGGCGTTGCCCGTCCACCTGGTCTGGAAGTCGCCGAGAGATGTCAACTCCATATCAACGGGAATGGAGGAAATGCGGGCGCCCGAGAACAGATATTTCCCGCCGACATCGATGTTCAGATTGGTTTGCATGTCGGTCATGGCGCGGAACGCGGCTTCCTGAATATTCTTCACCTGCGTTTCATCGCTCATATCACCGCTCTGGAAATTATTGAGAAGATCGCGAAAGTCGGCGACTGTCTTCTGGATTCCATCCAGGGTCACTTCGACGGTGTTCATATCCAGGTCCAGCATATCGTTGTTGGCCTTGAACTGTTTTAACAGCGTAGTTGAGTTTTCGATGTTGACCAGGCGCTCCGAGACCGGAGCGATCCCCGCATAGTCCTGCGAGACCTTTTCGCTGGTTATCTGCACCTGTGTCTCCTGCATGCGTTGCTGGCCGCGCATCAACAGATTAATCAGTTGTTGATTGGCGGAAAAACTGGCGACGCGGGTGGACATTGGCGCTCTCCTTATCCGATTGTCTGTTCGAGAGCATCAAACATGCTCTGGATGACGCTGATTATGCGGGCGGCGGCGGAATACGCTTGCTCATAAACAAGCAGGTTTGCCAGTTCTTCGTCAAGGTTTACCCCCCTGTAGGAGTCCGATTTGCCTTGCAGGCTTTCCGTGAGCGATTGCTGGAAATCCAGGCTTGTCTTGTTGTCGTGAGCCTGGCTTGAATTGCGTTCAAGGATGGCTTCCGCATACTCGGCGATGGTGTGGTTGACGCCGGCGAGGCCGCCGGCTGCGTCGAACTGATTGTTCTCGTTGAGCTTTTTGGCCAGGGCCTCGACAATAGTATCATCGCCGACGCTGGTAAAATACTCGCCGGCGGGGCCGAGGTCGGCGTCCCACTGCACGGCGCCGTGCGCTATGAAGCCCGGATTTACCTTAATGTCGCTTCGCACTTCAAACGTGCCGGCGGTGCGCACATCGGCAAGATGCATCCCGATGTCGGTGAGCAGCGTATTGCCCGTCGCCTGGGTGACATACATGCTTTTGCCGGTGTCATGGGTGAGTCTTAGCCTGATTCCCGATCCGTCGGGGATCAGCGTAGCGGTCACGCCCATATTGGCGTTGTTGATCTGATCCCTGATGGTGCTCAGGCCGGCCGTGGCGGCTATGGAAATAGCCCCCATCAAGCCGTTGTCGTCCCTGATGGAAAGAGTCGCGGCGGTGCCGGAAAACGTGGACGTCATCACGTCCGTTTCCCAAATATTGTCGGGCAGGCCGTCGACGAAAAAGTCATTGAGGCCGAAGAAATTGGAAAAACCCCTGACCGTCTCGGTCGCGCCCGTCGTCAGGGCGACGTTTACCGCTTCGGCGACCAGGGCGTCCGAGGTCACGGTAATGACGTTGGCGGCCACGCTGACCACGGTGAACGAGCCGTTGTTCGCCGCATTGGCGGCGCCGTTGATGGTGAAGGTGGCCCCCGCCGTCAGGTAAGAAAGATCAGTTCCGGCGGCGAACGTCATGGTGTCGTTGTTGACGCCGACAACATTGGCGAAGGTAACGCCTGTGTAATCAGCGCCGCCGGCGCTGAAGGCGATTTCGGCATCTTCAAGGGCGGCGCCGGCGGCCGTGCCCGCCTGATCGCGGAAGGCAAGATAGTTATCGGAGTCATTAAGGTCGATCTGGAGGTGCCCGGCGCTGTTCACGGTAACCGTCGCCGCCGCCAACCCCGGTCCGGGAGCGGTGGCGTTGGTCGAATCGCGAAGCCAGGCCTGCATCTTGGCGGCCACCCGGTCGATGGTCCAGTCCCCGCTTGCGCCTCGGCTCGAATAAGCCACCGCTACGCCGATGGTGGCGTCCTGCATGATGGCGTTCAGCGTCGTTTTTGCCTGCTGGTCGCCGGAGATGTCGAAAGCGGCGATTACCACGTCATCCACGCTGCCGGTAGGATCGAGCTTTATCGTCTGGGCGCTGGAATTGATTATATTCCGTGTTCCCGTCATCGTTTGCGCTCCGGGGAAGGCAGCGCCCCGGTTATGAATTTGATTGGTCAAATCCCTGAGTTCGCCCATCATTTCGTCAAGCTGACTTTGCAGATCGGCAAGTACGTCGTCGCGCAGGGTGATCAGTCCGCTCAGGGCGCCGGAGCCGATATCTTCGGTGATATCGTTGGCGGCGATTTTTTCGCCTATATAAATGCCGCTGATAGAGCCGTCGGCATGGGTCGTTGTCGGACTTGAGGTGCCGACCGCAGTATGGACCAGGGTGGCGGGAATGTTATCGACCAGGGTCCGACCGGAAGCGGTGAAGACCACCATGTCGCCGTCGCCGCGAAAATAGTACCGGCTGTCAATCAGTTCCGAGAGCCTGTTCATCGCTTTGTCGCGCTGGTCCATGATGTCGCTGACCTCGCGGTTGACGGCCTTGCTGCTGATCAGCAGATCGTTGTAGTCGCGGATGCTGAGAATCAAGGTGTTGATTTCACCCACGGCGGTGGCGATATCGTTGTCCGCCTGCATGCGCAACTCCTGGATAGTCGAGGTCATGTCCTGCGACTTGACCTCCAGTTCATTGGCCCACCGCAGCACCTCGCTTTGTTGCAGAACGCTGTCGGGCGACAACGCCATTGCTTCCAGGGCGCCGTTGAACTGGTTAGCGATGTGGGCGATTGATGTGTTGTCTTCGGGGCTTCCGAACGTGTACTGGATGCGCTCGTAGAAATCGGTCTGGACATCAAGCTTGCTTAAGTCCGCCATTTCCAGGCGCATGCTTTTCAGCAGTCCTTCATCTATCTGCCGCTTGAGTTCCCCAAGCTGGACGCCGGCGCCGACGCCGGCGACCACCCGTTGCTCCATGGTTACGGCTTTGCGCGTATAATCCGCCGCGTTGGCGTTGGCGATGTTTTCAGCCGTGGCGTCCATCGCCGCCTGATTGACCGTCAGACCGCTTTGAGCGGTCAGGAGCGAGAGGGTTAGGGCGGACATGGCGATCTTTCCTCAATCTTGTGGTTACAGGGACCGGTTGATGGAAACGGCTACGCCTTGATTGGCCGCGTCGGCGCGCTTGCTTTTGGTTGAGCCTTTGGCCGAGTAGGTTTTAGGGCCGGGCTTATGAGATTTGGCGGCGTCGGCTATCGCCTTCATGACGCGCTTGTTTACTTCCATCGCCACCTTGAGGTAGCGGGCGTTATCTTCCATCAGCGCCTTTATCTTTTCTCCGAGGCCGCGCAGACGTTCGCGTAACTCCGGATCAACGCTTGAGATGTCGTCCGTCGCCGCCTTAAGTCCCAGAACGCGGGCTTCGTAGGCGCGGCTTAACGCTGATTTTTCCTCAAGCATGACGGCGACGGCCTGGGGGCGGTTTTTTCTGAGGGCCTCGTTTTCGCGTTCCAGAAGATTTGCCAGCCGGTTGGAAATATTGATCAGGTCGTTGATTCTGTCGGTCGCATTCATGGCTTTTTGGCCTCCTGCATCTTGAGTATTTCCTTGTAAACGGCGTCGGCGATGCCGATGCCGCCGGTACGGGCGATTGCCTTGCCGTATTCATCGACCTGCATCGAGCGCCACATAGTCTCGGCGCTGCCGCCGCCGAAAGGTTCCGCAGCTTCGGTGTTGGCGAACATCGGTTGCAGGAACTGGCTGAGGGTAAAAGCCTCGAATTCCCGTGCGACTTTTCGCGCTTGCGCCTGGGCGGCCGGAGTATCAAGCCTGGGCGCCTTCTTGGCGCCGGCGAGAGCTGATTGCACCTGCATGGCGATGACGTTGTCGCTCATTACATTATCCCTATATCGGCCTGCATGGCGCCGGCGGCCTTGACCGCCTGCAGGATGGTGATCATGTCGCGTGGGCCGATGCCGAGCGCGTTAAGACCGTTGACAAGGTCCTGCAAGGTGACGCCGGAATTAACCACCGTCAGCCTTCGGTCGCCGCCCTGGTCAATCTGGATGTCGGTGCGATCAACGGTGGTGGTGTCGCCGACCGAGGCGAACGGTCCCGGCTGGGATACCTGCGGGGTTTCGGTAATGCGGATAGTCAGGTTGCCTTGGGCGATGGCGACGGTGCTGATGCGCACATCCTCGCCCATGACGATGACGCCCGACTGTTCATCAATAATGACGCGCGCCGCCTGATCCGGCTCGATGCGTAACTGTTCGATGTCGGTCAGCAGGTTGACGACATTGGAGCGGTAACTCTCCGGCACCGCCACCTGAACGGTGGAGTGGTCGGTGGAGACCGCCGCCGGGGTGCCGAGGAAGGCGTTGATGGCCTGGGAGATACGATTGGCGGTAGTGAAATCCGGGTTGCGCAGGCTCAGCTTGATCGACTTGAGATCGGCCATTTCAAAGCCGATCTCACGCTCGATGATGGCGCCGTTGGCAATGCGGGCGCTGGTGGGCACCCCCTTGGTTACGGTTTCGCCTTTGCCGGTTGCGGTAAAGCCGCCGACCGCCAACTGTCCCTGGCTGACGGCATAGACCTCGCTGTCGGCGCCGAGCAGCGGCGTCACCAGCAGAGTGCCGCCGAGCAGATTCTTCGAATCGCCGATGGCGCTGACCGTAACATCGATGCGGCTGCCTTGGCGGGCGAAGGGAGGCAGAGTGGCGGTCACCATCACGGCGGCGACGTTCTTCGAATCAATTCCGGCATCCGTCGGCTTTATGCCGAGCCTGTTCAGCATGGCTTGCAGGCTTTGCTGGGTGAAATGGCCGATGGAAAGAGTGTCGCCGGTGCCGTTGAGGCCGACGACCAGGCCATATCCGACCAACATGTTGTCGCGCACTCCCTGGTATACGGCGATGTCCTTGATGCGGGAAGCGGCCTCGGCGCCGGCCATAGTAATCAGCATCAGCGTCAGACCGGCCGCGCCGCCGATCAAAATTCGCTTCAAGGCGTTTTTTGTCGAGAGAGCGGCGAAACTGTAAACTGAAGCGGTCATTATGGCCTTCCGTTATTGTTCTGTTGATTCGGAACACGGTGATTATATATGCCTGTCGTTAATTTAATGCTAATTCCATGCCAAGGATTTTCTCTGCTTATCTCCTTGAAAACAAAGCGTTTTCCGGCGCTTATCGTAATCGGGCGGCGGGAGAGAGAAAAGAAGGCCAAGGCCGAGGGGAATATATTGCCGGGTCGGATAACGCTCTACGCTATCTCTTGAGGCTGCTTGCCTCTTTCGTCATCTCGTCAACGGTCTTGAAGACGTTGGCCGAGGCGTTGTAGGCGGTCTGGGTCATGATCATCTTGGTGAATTCGTCGGCCAGATCGACATTGGAAATTTCATGCGTGAACGGCGACAGGGAGGCATACCCGTCGGTTCCCGGATTGGTAAGTCTGGCGGTTCCGGACTCGGCGGTCTCGGCGTATACGTTGCCGTTAATCCTGTCCATGGCGTCCGGATTGGTGAACTGGGCGAGGGGGATTTTATAGATCGACCGGTAGGATGAATCATGAAAATTGCCGACGATTTCGCCCGTGGTGGTGAATTCAAAATCATTCATAAGCGCGGCGGCATAACCGTTTCTGGTGTAATTGAAGGGCATGAGATCGCCGGCGTACTGGACGAATTCGCTGGTATCAAGAGTGACCGCGCCCGTGCTTCCGCCGGCGAACGTCATCGCCAGGGCGATCGAAGAGGGTGACGTTAAAGTCCCCATGGTCGTGAACGTTATCGGTGTTATCGCCGAGGTGCCGGTGCTCAGCACGTTGGCGGTCGTCGTCGCCACGGTGGCCGTGTTGTCGGCCAGGGCGGTGTAATTCGCCGTGACGACGGCGGGAGCCGCCGTCTGGGTGGCGTCGACTCCGCCCGAGGCGCCGACGGCGGTCAGGGCATAGGCCGTGCCGGCGGTGGATGCGGTAATGGTGATGACGTTGCCGACGGCGGCGGCCGCAACGGCGGGATCGGCGTTGATCAGGGCGGCCAATCCCGTCGCCGCGTCGGCGTTGGAAGCGTCCGGTCCCGCCGACGTGTAGGAATAAAGGTTGCCGTTAACCGTCGCCGTATAGACGTCGCCGAGTTCAAACGTTCCCCCGATCGTGATCGAGTCGGACTGGGCTACGCTGACGCCGCCGTGCACCGCCACCGCCAGGGTGGTTACGGCGTCGCCGGCGACATCGGAAGTCAGGGTAAGGGCGTCGGCCCCGGAAGGCGCCGCCGTCACCTTAAGCGTGGCGTCGGCGTTTATTTGCGTCACCAGAGCGTCGCGGACAGTGCTGAGGGTTTCGCCGCCGACGAGTATCTGTTGATAAGGCGTGCCGTTGATGGTGACGGTATAGGTGTCCCCGGCCTCAATGGCGCCGCCCAAGGTCACCGTATCGACCTGGGCCACCGGAGTTCGGGTGGTCACATAAGACATATCCCATGTGTTGGTTGCGTTCTTGGAAAAATAAAGGGACACCGACTGATGAGCGAAAGCGGAATCGATAACGTCGATGTTATATACCTCCAGCCCGGCAGGGGCGGTTCCGCCGGCCAGGACGCCGGCGACGGAGGCGGCGTGATCGCTGACAAGCGCGTTATTTGACGGCAGGTTTATCGCCAGCTTGGCGGTGGTGGTGGCGATGCCGGTGTTGGCGAACGAGTACTGATCCACTCTCATCGATGAAAGGGTGGTGGAAAAGTCGCCGGCTGCGCTGTCCCACGCATACCCCTGAACGTAATAATTATTCTTGTCCACCAGATAGCCTTCCTTGACGGTGATCGTGCTGCCGTCGTCGGCGGTTACGTTGGTGTCGGCGCCGGTGACCATGCCGAACCCGCCGTCGCGGGTATACAAAGCTTCGCCGGAACCGTCCTGCTTGGAATTAAGGGCAAAGTATCCGTCGCCGTTGATGGCGACATCGAAATTACTGGTGCTGGTCGTCAGCAGGCCTTGAACGCTTATCCGATTGTAGTCCTTGGGTAATGTTCCGCCGATGTCCGACTGCTGAAAATAGGTATCGCTGAGCACGGTTGAAAATCTGGTGTCGGTGCGCTTGAAGCCGCCCGTGTTGACGTTGGCGATGTTGTTGCCGATGGTGTTGAGGGCGTGACTCTGGCTCGACATGCCGAGAGTGGGGATGACGAAAGCATTGAAAACCGTCATGTCGGCGCTCCTGGACCCTTGCTCAAACAGATATGCATAAAATTTCCTGCTCTCTTTCAAGCAAGATGGGTGCCAACACAAAAATCAAGGCGCGGCCTTGATTTTGCTGTGTTTTGTTGCCGGATGCGGGTAACGGATACCCGGATAAACCGTCTGCCGTGCAATAATTGCCGGGTCGAGGCGCTTGCTCCCCATCGGCTTATTGTGTTTGTATCAGGCCATGAAAATTTCAGACATAAGTTCAGGAAAGGCGATTGCCCGAACCGGGAAGACAAAGAAGTCTTCGGGCAAGAGCGGCCTTTTTGCCGAGCGCCTGAAGGAAGCGGCGGGGGCCGCCGAAGCGCCCGAAGCGGTGGAGCCGACATCGGTCGCCAATATCGAGTCGGTTCTTGCCGCCCAGGAATCGCCGAACGCCACCGACCAGCGCTCTCGCGGGCTTACCATGAATTACGGCGACGGCATTCTTGATTCCCTGGAGAATATCCGGCGCGACGTGTTGCTGGGGTCGGTGCCGAAGGAAAAACTGGCCGGACTGGCGCAGACGATGCGCGCTCACCGCAGCAAAAACAACGACCCGAAGCTTAATGAGATCATTAACGAAATCGAACTGCGCGCCGAAGTGGAAATAGCCAAGCTGACCTGTAATATTTTAAAGTGATATAACGCCCTGAGGTCTCTTAAACCCCTCTTGCGGCGAAACGTCTTCACCCATATATTCCGCAGCGATAATTGAACCGGCTTTAGGGGTGTAGAAAAGAATGCCTGATCCGCAAACTCCTCCGATATTGATCTCTCCTGATTACCGTCCTTCAAAGAAGGAACCCTTTATGAATCCCCAGATGCAGGAGTACTTCCGCCGGAAGCTTCTCGCCTGGCGGGCCGGGCTGGTCAGCGAATCAAGTGAGACGCTGCAACATCTTCAGGAAGGCGGAGTGATGGAGCCTGATATCGCCGACCGCGCTTCCACCGAGACGGATCGTTCCTTGGAACTGCGCACACGCGACAGGGCGCGCAAGCTGATCGGAAAAATCGATGAGGCCCTGGAGCGCATCAATGACGGCTCGTACGGGTATTGTGAGGAAACGAATGAACCGATCAGCCTGTCGCGTCTGGAGGCCCGTCCCGTAGCGACGCTGGGCATTGAGGCCCAGGAACGCCACGAGCGCATGGAAAAAACTCACCGCAACGATTAATCAAAGAGCCGGTCATGCCCTCGGAACTACCCGCTTGGACCCTAAATGAGCGAAACCGAAGAACAGCGACACGCCGCCAAAATGGCCAAGAAAAAAGCGGCCAGAGACAGGATGATGGCGGCCAAGGATGAGAGCGGGAAAGGCCTGTTGATCGTCCATACCGGCGCCGGCAAGGGAAAATCCACCGCCGCTTTCGGCATGGCGATCAGATGTCTCGGCCATGGCTTCAAGGTGGGCGTGGTGCAGTTCATCAAGGGAGCGTGGGACACCGCCGAGCGCAAGGTGCTGGAAGGCTTCGGCGACCGAATCGATTTCAGGGCGATGGGCGAAGGTTTCACCTGGGAGACACAGGACAAAGCGCGGGATATAGCCGCCGCCGAAGCGGCATGGAAGGCGGCCGCAAAAATGATTGCCGACCGTGAAAACCGCATGGTGATCCTGGACGAGCTTAACGTGGCGCTGCGCTATGGCTATCTGGATCTGGACGAAGTGCTGGCGGCGATCAAATCCAGGCCGGAAAGCACTCATGTGGTGGTCACCGGACGGGGGGCGCCCGACGGCTTGATCGAAGCCGCCGATCTGGCGACTGAAATGAAAGCCCTCAAACACCCGTTCCGCTCCGGCGTCAAGGCCCAGCCGGGCGTGGAGTTTTAACAGTTGACAAATTCTATGTCTTGCAACCCACTGGCGTCGGCTTTTTGTGCACAGGAAGTTGCCCCGATGAAACGAATTATTCCGCTTTTTGCCGTTCTGATCGCCGCCGCCGGCTTGATGTCGTGCGCCGATATCAATAATGACCCGGCCATCCTGCCCCAGGACTTGATCAAGCGGGGCGTTGAGACGGTCACCCGTTTCAATGAATTGCCGGAATTGAGGGGGTTCAGCAAACATCTCCCCGGCGCCGCCGCCGTCGTTATCCTGCCGACCGTGGTCAAGGCCGGATTTATCGGCGCCGCCGAGGTCGGTCACGGGATGTTGCTGGCGCATAAATCCGACGGTAGCTGGAGCCATCCCGTTTTTTATACCCTGGCGGCGGGAAGTTTCGGCTTGCAGATCGGCATCCAGGACACCGAGGTCATTATGATAGTCCGTAGCGAGAAAGCCTTGCAGTCGATCATTGAGCATCAGGGCAAACTCGGCGCCGACGCCGGCATCACCGTCGGCCTGTTCGGCGCCGGGGTGGAGGCGGCCACCACCACCAATGTAAATGCCGACATCCTGGCCTTCGCCAACGCCAAGATCGGCCTGTTCGGCGGCTTTTCCCTGGAGGGATCGGTGCTGACGCGACGCAATGACCTGAACGAGGCCTATTACGGCGTCGGCGCTTTGCCGCGATCAATCATCGAGGGACTTAATTACGCCAATCCCAAGGCCGATCCGTTGAGGGAGGCCCTTGGCGGAAAATAGCAAACGGCCCGCCCGCGCCCTGATGTTCCAGGGCACCGGCTCGGACGTCGGCAAGTCCCTGCTGGTCGCCGGTCTATGCCGGGCCTATGCGCGCCGGGGCCTGTCCGTCCGCCCCTTCAAGCCTCAGAACATGTCCAACAACGCCGCCGTCACCATTGAAGGCGGCGAGATCGGTCGCGCCCAGGCCTTGCAGGCCCGCGCCTGCGGCGTCGAGCCGTCGATCCACATGAACCCGGTGCTGCTCAAGCCGACCTCGGAGACAGGCGCTCAGGTAATAGTAAGAGGAGTCGTTGAAGGCTCGGCCGACGCCCGTGACTATCACGCTCTCAAGCCGAAGCTTATGCCCCAGGTGCTGGAAAGCTTCTCGATCATCAAGGAACAGGCCGATCTGGTGCTGGTCGAAGGCGCCGGCAGCGCCTCCGAAGTCAATCTTCGCGATTCCGACATCGCCAACATGGGTTTTGCCGAGGCCGCCGGGGTTCCGGTGGTGCTGATCGGCGACATTGATCGCGGCGGGGTAATCGCCGCTATCGTCGGCGCTCACGCCCTGATGAGCGATAGCGAACGGGCGCTGACCAAAGGCTACATCATCAACAAGTTTCGCGGCGATGCGTCGCTGTTTTGCGGCGGCCATAAGATCATCGCCGAACGCACCGGGTTTGAGTCCTTCGGCATGGCCCCCTTTTTCGCCCAGGCCCGTCTGCTGCCCAAGGAAGACGCCATGGCGCTGGATAACGAACAGCGGCCGGCGGCGAAAGGAAATGCCGTCAGGATCGCCGTGCCGCGCCTTGCGCGCATCGCCAACTTTGACGACATGGACCCCCTGGCCGCCGAAAATGACGTCGATGTCAACATTATCGAGGCCGGCGACGCCCTGCCCGGCGACGCCCATGTCGTGCTGCTGCCCGGCACCAAGGCGACCATCGCCGACCTGAAATTCTTATGCGCCCAAGGCTGGGACACGGACATCCACGCCCATGTCCGGCGCGGCGGTCTGGTGGTGGGGTTGTGCGGCGGCTATCAATTGCTGGGCAACAAGATAAGCGATGCCGACGGTCGTGAAGGTCCGCCCGACGTCAAGCCGGGACTCGGCCTGTTAAACGTGGAGACGATCATCGGCGGCGACAAGACTCTCTGCCGCGCCAACGGAAATGAAATATCCTCCGGCGAAGCCGTCCACGGCTATGAAATACATCTGGGGCTGACCGAGGGGCCGGATCGCGCCCGCCCTTGGTTCATCCTCGACGACGGACGGGTTGAAGGGGCTATCTCTGAAGACGGCTTGGTCATGGGCAGTTATCTGCATGGCCTGTTCGCCGCCGACGGCTTCCGTCACGCCTTTCTCGGGCGCATCCGTCAGGAACGCCTTCATGGCCGTTTATACGAAAAACGTATAGATCAAACCCTGGACGCCCTGGCCGATCATCTGGAAAAACACCTGAATCTCGACCGTCTGCTGGAAACGGCGAGATAGGTCAATGCAGTCCCGGCCCGTAGCGGATCATGGCGATGGCCGCCACCCACATGGCGTTGATCAGGCAGGCTACGACATAAATATATAGGCATCGGCTGATGTCCTGGGGGGCGGCCTGGGTGGCGCCGTCGCCGATCCATGGGTCATCGACGATGTGTTCAGCGTAGCGTCTGGGACCGGCCAGCGCCAGATCAAGCGCCCCGGCCATGGCTCCTTCCGGCCAGCCAGCGTTGGGCGAACGGTGTTTGCCGGAATCCCTGAGCATCACCTTCAAAGCGGCGAACGGCTTGGCCGAGGGCGCAAAGACCGAGGCGAGGACGATGAACAGGCCGGCCAGCCTTGCCGGAATCAGGTTAAGAATATCATCGAGGCGCGCCGCCGCCATGCCGAAAGCGCGGTAACGCTCGGTCTTATGGCCGATCATGCTGTCCATGGTGTTTACCGCCTTGTAGACAAGCAGACCGGGAAAGCCGAACAGCACATACCAGAACACCGGCGCCACCACGCCGTCGCCGAAGTTCTCGGCGCAGGACTCGATGGCGGCGCGGGCGACTCCGCAACCGTCAAGTTGATCGGTTCGGCGACCGACGATATGGGCTACTTCCTTACGCGCCGATTCAACCCCTTCCTCCGCCAGCGCCTTATCGACGGCGTACACATGGTCATAAAGGCTGCGCTGGGCGAGCAGGGCGACGACCAAAAACAGCTCCAGCGTCCAGCCGAAGTCATGATGCTGGGTCAGCCAGGCGACTCCCCATCCGATAACGGCGCAAAGGCCGACTACGGAAATCGTAAGAAAAAAACCGCGCACGGCGCGGTCCATATGGCTGCGATTTTCACGGTTAAGCTTGATTTCCATGGCCTCGACCAGACGACCGATGACCACTACCGGATGAGGTATTCTACGGAACACCGGACGCATCTCGCCGACACAGGCTTCGACGCCAAGCCCGATCAGAAGCAACACCAGCGGATCAAATCCTTTCCCGCCGGCAAGGCCGAAGGTAACCATGGCTCCGAGAATGGGTGTCTTAAAGCCTTTCGTCAACGGGAATGGTGTTGTCCTGCGATTACTTGAGCTTGATCGACTCTTTAGAGCGTGTTTGAATGCGTTATGGAGCTTGGCGGGCCGTGCGGAGAGAAAACATGAGTAAACCGGTAAAAAATGTCGAGCGGCGGCTGGTCTACCGGATGATGATCCGCTGGCGGGAGGCGCGCGGCGCCGTGGAAATTCCGTCTCTGGAGGAGATGTCTCTCCAAAATATGGAGCGCATCTGGCCTGATGTGTTTATCCTTTCCAAACTCGACGATGAGGGCGGCCCGGTTTTTGAGCGTGTGGGCGAGTCCTTTTCCGGCGACGGCGGCGCCGCTCTTGTCGGCAGACCCGTCCTTGACGCGCCCGAGGACACCCTTATCGGACAGGCGTTGGCCGATCTGGGAAAGGTCCTGGAGATGAAGGTTCCCTTCACCCATGACGGTAAGTTCGTCAACAAAGCCGGGCAAACGGTCCTGTTTAGAAGCATCATCATGCCTATCAGCGAGACGCCCGGAGTCATTGACCGTCTGATGTGCGCGGCCAACTCCAAGGTGAAGTAATATAACTGAGAAATACGGTTTACCGGAGTATCGGAATGGCGCAGGAATCATTTGAAATTTATGCCTTCAAGGATGGGAACTGGTCCATCGATTCCGTTCATGACAAAAAAAATCTGGCAGTCAGCCTGGCCGTTACATTGTTAAGCAAAACGGACAAAACCGCCGTCCGCGTCGTCCAAAAGACCGGCAATGGCCTCAACGGCCAGGTCAAAGCCGTTATCATCTTCAAGGAATCGAGCGAGGACATCAGCATTTCGGACAAGGCGTGGGAGGACTCCATCCGTAAAAAGAAAGAGGCGCGCCTGAAAAAAGCGGCGGAAGAAGCGGCCGGCAAGGCGATGGAAAAAAAGATGGCCGTTATCAGGGCCACCAGGGAGAAAACCAGGAAGTTCTACATAAAAATCTTCAAGATAATCATTATTATCGGCGTGGTTTCAGGCGTTTTGATGGGCGGGATTTACTACATGCTTGATTATTTGGGAAAACTTTAAAAAACCTGTATAGTCCCATTTTATAATGTTCCGCCCGGAGGCAATGACCAGGCGGCGACCGAACGCTCGAAGGCAAGGACCAAGCGCCATGAATGATGCCGGCAAAACGGCGGTGATGATCTGCGGCCACGGCAGCCGCGATGTTGAGGCCATCGCCCAGTTCAATACTCTTTCCGGACATATCAAGAGACGTCTTCCCCGTTATGACGTGGAAAGCGGCTTCCTGGAGTTCGCCCGCCCGGTGATCCGCGACGGACTGGAAAAACTGAAGGCGCGAGGCGCAAAGCGTATCCTATGCTTACCGGGAATGTTGTTCGCCGCCGGTCACGTCAAGAACGATCTGCCTTCCGAAGTCAACGAGTTTGCCGCCGACAACCCCGGCATTGATGTGCGCTACGGTCGCGAGCTGGCCGTAGACGCCCGTCTGCTGAAGGCGGCGTCGGAACGCATCGAACAAGCGGAAAACTTGGCGTCCGCCATTGTTGAACGCAAAGACACCCTGTTGATGGTGGTAGGAAGAGGCACCAACGACTCGGACGCCAACGCCAACGTCAGTAAGGTGGCGCGGATGCTGTGGGAAGGCATGGGCTTCGGCTGGGCTTGCGTCAGCTACAGCGGCGTCGCCTATCCCCTGGTCGATGTCGGGCTGGCCCATGCGGTAAAGCTCGGCTTCAAGCGAATCATCGTTTTTTCCTACTTTCTGTTTACCGGCATTCTGGTCAAGCGCATTTATGTCTGGGCCGACGAGGCGGCGGCGGCCAACCCGGAAATTGAGTTCATCAAAGCCGGATATCTTAACGATCACCCGCTGCTGATCGACTGTCTGGTCGAGCGCGTCGATGAAATGCTGACCGGCGACAACACCATGAACTGCCGATTATGCAAGTACCGCGAACAGATCATCGGCTATGAAAGCGATGTCGGCGCTCCTCAGGTCGGCCATCATCATCATGTGCGCGGCATCAGCGGCGATGACCATCATCATGACCATGACCATGACCATCATCACGATCACCATCACCACGGGGACAAGGGGTGAAAACGGTTCATGTTCGACTATATCCGTGATCCGCAGGAGATTTACCGGCGTTCATTCGCCGCCATCGGCGAGGCGGCGGAGCTTGGCTCATTTCCCGGCGACATGGTCGCCGTCGCCATGCGGCTTATTCACGCTTCGGGCATGACGGATATCGTCGGGGATTTAAGGTTCTCTCCCGGCGCCGCCGAGGCGGGCCGCGCCGCGTTGAAAGCGGGAGCGAAGGTGTTGGTGGACGCCGAGATGGTGAGAACGGGAATCATCAAGCGCCGCTTGCCTTCCGGCAACGAAGTGATCTGCACCCTGAACGATCCGAAGACATCCGCTCTGGCTGAAGCGCAGGGAACCACCCGTTCCGCCGCCGCCGTCGGGCTGTGGCTCGATCATCTGGAAGGGGCGGTGGTTTCCATCGGCAACGCGCCGACGGCGCTGTTCAGGCTACTGGAACTGCTTGCCGACGGCGCGCCGCGTCCGGCGCTGATCTGCGGCTTTGCCGTCGGCTTCATCGGCGCCGCCGAATCCAAAGAGGCGCTGATCGCCCACGCCGGGGACATTCCGTTCATCGCCCTGCGCGGACGGCGCGGCGGCAGCGCCATGGCGGCGGCGACGGTCAACGCCATGGCCGGAGAAGCGTAATGATTCCCTGGCTTTTTGTTATCGGCCTCGGCGAGGACGGACTTGAAGCCCTAAGCCCGGCGGCGCGGGCCTTGATCGATTCCGCCGAAGTGCTGGTCGGCGGCGAACGCCATTTGGCGAAGATTCCCGCAGGCAAGGCGGAACGCATCAGTTGGCAGGACGGCTTTGCCGCCGCTTTGGACAAGATCGAAGACAGGCGCGGACGCCGGGTCGTCGTGCCGGCTTCCGGCGATCCCTTTTGCTACGGCATCGGCGCCGCCCTGACCCGGCGCTTCAAGATCGAGGAAATGATCGTCATGCCGGCGCCGTCGGCTTTCAGCCTCGCAGCGGCCCGCCTCGGCTGGTCGCTGCCTGATGTAAAGACCTTGACTCTGCACGGGCGACCGTTGTCGGGTCTTAACTTGTTTATCGCTCCCAACTTCAAACTGTTGATCCTCAGCAGGGACGGCGCCACCCCCGCCGAAGTAGCCGCCTTGTTGGTTGAACATGGCTACGGCGACAGCCTGATCAGCGTGCTCGAACATATGGGGGGCGCGGCGGAGCGGCGGCTGGAAGGAACGGCGGCAGACTGGAAGCATGATCGTTGCGCCGACCTCAACGTCATTGCCGTCCGTTGTCGGGCCGCCGCCGACGCCCGTGTGTTGTCGAGAGCGCCGGGGTTGCCTGATGACGCCTTTGAGCACGACGGCAAGATCACCAAGCGGGAAGTTCGCGCTATTACGCTGGCCAGACTTATGCCGTTGCCCCACCAGACTCTGTGGGACGTGGGCGCCGGATCGGGTTCGGTAGCCATCGAATGGATGCGCGCCGAGCGCACCGCCAAGGCCGTCGCCATCGAGCGCCATGCCGATAGTTGCGCCCGCATCGCCCGCAACGCCGTCAACCTCGGGACGCCCGGCCTGAAGGTGGTGGAAGGCCGCGCCCCCGAAGCGCTCGACGATCTCGGCCCGCCTCCTGACGCCGTTTTTATCGGCGGCGGCCTCGTCGCCGAGGAAGGGATTTTAAAAGTCTGCCTGGACAAGCTCAACCCCGGCGGTCGCCTGGCGGCCAATGCCGTCACCATGGAGGCGGAAGAAAGATTATCGGCGTTCCGAAATGAATACGGAGGCGAAATGAGCCGCATTTCCATTGAACGCGCCGAATCGCTCGGTCGTTTTTCCGGTTACAGGCCGCTGATGACGGTGACCCAGTTCACGGTCACCAAACGATGACCGGCGTCCTGTACGGCGTGGGCGTCGGCCCCGGCGATCCCGAATTGCTGACGCTGAAGGCGCTGATGATTATTCGCGCCGCGCCGGTGATCGCCTATATCGCCTCCGAGCGGGGAGACAGTTTGGCCCGCTCTATCGTCGAAGGACGTTTCGACGGCGAAAAGACAGAAATCGCCATGCCCATGCCGATGCGCGTCGATCCGGCTCATGGCCGGCAGGTTTATGATCGTTACGCCCCCGAAATCGCCGCCCATCTGAAGGCCGGGCGTAGCGTTGCCGTGCTGTGCGAGGGCGATCCTCTGATCTTCGGCTCGTTCATTTATCTGCTGGAGCGGCTGGGCGGTGATTATCCGGTGGAAGTGACGCCGGGCGTCTCCGCCGTCGGCGCCGTCGCCGCCGTGGCGGCGATGCCGTTGGCTTCGCGTAACGATACCCTGGTCGTGGTTCCGGCGACCCTGCCCGAGGCTCAACTGGAAGCTCGTCTGAGAAACGCCGACGCCGCCGCCATTCTCAAGGTGGGCCGTCATCTGGACAAGGTGCGCCGGGTGCTGCGACGTCTGGCGATGACGCAAACCCGTTATGTGGAGCACGCCGGCATGGCGGGCGAGCGGATATCGGCGCTTGACGAGGCCGGAGATGCGGCGCCCTATTTCTCGATGGTGCTGGCCCGCAAGGGGGGAACAGCCGGCGCCGTCGCCCCGCCGCCGGAAGGCGCGGCGCTGACGGCGCTCACTCCGGGCGGCCTGGAGTTGGCGCGCCGTCTTAGGGAAATTTTGCCGGGGTCGCGCCTTCACGGCCCCGAAGGATCAAGCGACGTTGATGTGACTTTCAGCGACGCCGCCGCCCATCTCAGAACATTATTTACGCAAGGGACGCCCATTGTCGGCGTCTGCGCCGCCGGGATTCTGGTGCGTGCGCTGGCGCCGCTGATCGCCGACAAGCGAAGCGAGCCTCCCGTCGTCGCCGTCGCCGTTGACGGCTCGGCGGCGGTGCCGATTCTGGGCGGCCATAACGGGGCCAACCGTCTGGCCCGGGCCATCGCCGACGTCACGGGAGGAATCGCCGCCATCACCACCGCCGGCGACGCCCGCTTCGGACTGGCCGTGGACGACCCGCCGTCCGGCTGGCATTGCCTTAATCCGGAAGCGGCGAAAGGGATCGCCGCCGCGTTGCTGGCCGACCTGCCGGTGGGACTGACGGTGGAGGCCGGGAATGCCGGATGGCTGACGGAAACCGGGGCGCCCTTTGCCGAGAACGGCGAGTTGTCGGTGATTGTCACTGATCGCGTTGTTGAACATCCGGGAAACAATCTGGTCCTGCACCCCCAAGTGCTGGCCGTCGGCGTCGGTTGTGAACGCGACGCCGATCCGGCGGAACTTGTGGAACTGGTTGAGAAAACGCTGGCCGACGCCGGGCTTTCCGCTAAAGCCGTGGCCTGTGTTGTCTCCATCGATCTGAAAGCGGACGAAAAGGCGGTACATGCGGCGGCCGATTTCCTCGGCGTTCCCGCCCGCTTCTTCACCGCCGACGAACTGGAAGAGCTGACGCCGCGCCTCGCCAACCCTTCCGGGGCGGTGTTCAAGGCCGTCGGTTGTCACGGCGTCGCCGAGGCGGCGGCGCTGGCGGCGGGCGGCCCGGATTCGGCGTTGGCCGTCGGCAAGAAAGGTTCCCGACGCGCCACCTGCGCCGTTGCCCGCGCCCGTGACATTATTAACCCGACATCGGGCCGTCGCCAGGGGCGGCTGACGGTGGTCGGCATCGGGCCGGGCAGCGCGGCATGGCGAACGCCGGAGGCGACCGAAGCTATCCGCGAGGCCGATGACGTGGTCGGCTACGGCCTTTATCTGGACCTGATCGGCGATCTTATCGTCGGCAAGACCCGTCATGAATCAAAAATGACCCAGGAGGAAAAACGGGCGCGCAAGGCCCTTGATCTGGCCGCTGAGGGAAAATCGGTGGTTCTGGTCAGTTCCGGCGACGCCGGCATCTACGGCCTGGCCTCGCTGGTATTTGAGTTGCTGGAGCGCGAGAACAAGCCCGAATGGAACCGTCTGGCGATCTCGGTGGTTCCCGGCGTCTCGGCCCTGCAGGCGGCGGCGGCGCGCATCGGCGCTCCCATCGGCCATGATTTCTGCACCATCTCCCTGTCCGACCTGTTGACCCCTTTGGATGACATCAAGCGCCGCTTGCAGGCGGCCGCCGACGGCGACTTCGTAGTCGCTCTTTATAATCCGGTATCCAACCGCCGCCGCACCCAGTTGCCGGCGGCCCGCGAAATCCTGCTGACCGCCCGCCCCAAGGAAACGCCGGTAGTGCTGGCCCGCAACCTGGGACGCGAGGAGGAAACCCTGCGCACGATTACCCTCGGCGAGTTGACGCCTGACCACGCCGATATGCTGACTTTGGTGCTGATCGGCAACAGCCGAACCAAAGCGATTAAACGCGGCGTCAACCGATGGGTTTTCACGCCGAGGGGTTATGCAAAGAAGATGCTCTAACCCCGCCGGCACAACTCATTCGGCCTTGAATTTATAATTTTCATGGCAGGCCATACATACGGACAATTGCTGATCGAGGCGTTTTAACAAGGCGTCCTTGCCCTGCGGGGCGGTCAGCGCAATTTCATCGAATCCCTGATGGGCGGCCTTGCCCATTTGCTTGAAGTCGAGAGGCATCTTGAGAATCAGCGCCGGGTTTTCGTGCTGCATTCGGGAGATTCCGCTTTCGGCGGCGACGCGGGCGACATCTTCCATGTTGCCGTCGGCCATGGCGCTGATGATCCCTTGAATGCTCCCCAGCATTCCGCGCATTTCGCCGAGGATATGATCTCTCTCCGCTACGCTCAGAACCACGGCGGTCCTGCCGTCGGCAGCCGTCTCGGTCTGCCCCCGGATAATCATAAAAGCAACAAGGGCGATGGTGACGCCCCACAAGGCGATGGCGGCAAGCGAGACTTTATGGCGTTTCATTAAATGTTATCCTCGTGATCAATATATACATAGTTTATCATACATCGAAGCGCCGTTCGGGAGATAGGCATGAGCGTTAATTGTTGCAGCGGCGGATGCGCGGCCTCCGACAAGATCAGCGCCCGCTTCAAAAAAGCGCTATGGATAGCCCTGGTCATCAACGCGGTCATGTTCGTGGTCGAGATCGTTGCCGGGGTGATGGCCGGATCGTCCTCGTTGCAGGCCGACGCGATTGACTTCCTCGGCGACGCCGCGAACTACGGCGTCAGTTTGTTTGTGCTGGGGATGTCCCTTCGCCGCCGGGCCATGGCGTCGGTTCTGAAAGGGGCGACCATGGGAGCGTTCGGATTGTGGGTGGTCGGCAACACCATCCATCATCTGATCTCCGGCACGGTGCCGGAAGCCGAGGTCATGGGGCTGGTCGGCGTCGCCGCCCTCATCGCCAACGCGACGGTTGCAATCATGCTCTATGCCTTCCGCGACGGCGACAGCAACATGCGCTCGGTATGGATTTGCTCGCGCAACGACGCGCTCGGCAACATCGCCGTCATGGCCGCCGCCGGCGGCGTGTTCGCCACCGGTTCGGGCTGGCCGGACTTCGCGGTGGCGGGCGTTATGGCCTCGCTGTCTTTGAGCGGCGCATATCAGGTGCTCAGGCACGCAATCGCCGAGCTTCGATCAGTCCCGGCTCCCGCAGAATAAATAATGATATTCTCGTCGTTGCTTACGGTTCGGCAAGCTGATAGTGTCCGCGACGTTTTTCCAATACTGGGCTTGAAACGATGAAGATCAACGGAAATGCCGTCCGTCCGGGGATGGTGATTGAACATCAGGGTCGCTTGTGGCGGGCGGTTAAAATTCAGCACACCCAGCCCGGCAAGGGCGGGGCCTACCTACAGGTGGAACTCAAGGATATTCTTTCCGGCACCAAGCTGAACACGCGGTTCCGCTCGTCGGAGTCCGTAGAGCGCGTCAGTCTTGACCAGAAAGAATATCAGTATCTTTACAGCGACGGCGACGCGCTTACCTTCATGGACAACGAAACCTATGATCAGATCACATTGGATTCCGGCCTGCTCGGCGAGGACCAGTTGCCGTTCCTTCAGGAAAGCATGATCGTAACCATCGAAAGCCACGGGGAGAATCCTTTGAACATCCAGTTGCCCGACACGGTAATCCTGAAAGTGATGGAAGCCGACGCCGTGATCAAGGGCCAGACGGCGTCTTCGTCCTATAAGCCGGCAGTGCTTGAAAACGGCGTCAGAACCCTGGTGCCGCCCCATATCGAGGCCGGGACCCGCATCGTTGTCAATACCGCCGACGGTTCCTACATGGAACGGGCAAAGAGTTAGTGCATCGTCAATCCCCCCTTATCAACGTAATGTCCGGCGCGGCGCGCAAGGCGGCGCGTAAACTGGTGCGCGACTTCGGCGAGGTTGAAAATCTTCAGGTCTCAAAAAAGGGGCCTGCCGACTTTGTGTGCGCCGCCGATAAAACCGCCGAAAATGTCATTCGCATCGAACTGAACAAGGCGCGGCCCAACTTCGGCTTTCTGTTGGAGGAAAGGGGAGAGATCGTCGGCTCGGACACTTCCAATCGCTGGGTCGTCGATCCCCTGGACGGCACGACGAATTTTCTGCACGGCATCCCTCATTTCGCCATATCCATTGCTCTTGAACGCGACGGCGAGCCTTTTGCCGGGGTTATCTATGAGCCTGTGCACGATCAGATGTTTACCGCCGAGAAGGGGCAGGGAGCGCATTTGAACGGTCGCCGCATCAGGGTATCCAACCGTCATAATATGGATGAATCCCTGTTCGCCACCGGCATTCCCTTCAAGGGCGTGCGCGATCACCCCCTTTTCCTGAGACAACTCAAGGCGGTGATGGCGGTTTCCGCCGGGGTGAGGCGCTTCGGTTCGGCGGCGCTTGATCTGGCTTATGTGGCGGCCGGACGCTATGACGGCTTCTGGGAGACCGGACTTAAGCCTTGGGACATCTCTGCAGGCATCATAATTGTGCGTGAGGCCGGCGGCTTCGTCAGCGACATAGAGGGCGGCCAGGATATGATGTCCGGCGGTTCGATTCTGGCCGCCAATGACCCTTTGCACGGGCCGTTGGGGAAAATTCTCCGCGAATCGGCAAATGAAAAAAAAGCCGCGAAAGACCAGAAAGCGGAATAATTAATGCTCTCTAACCTCTCTGAATGCGCTATTATCAGGCAAATAGGTTGTGCGCGGGGCGCCCCTTGGCTATTTTCTTCAAAATCTTTTAGAATTGTTAATGGTCGGTGTTGTGAAGTGTCGGCAATGGTCAATTTGAATTATCGGGGGACCGGCATATGAGAAACCTCCGTCGCTTAACTCGTGTTATCGGGTCATGTGCGGTTGCCGCTTTCTGGGCGGCGCCGGCGCTGACGGTAAGCAAGGCTTACGCGCAGCAGTATCCTTATTTCGATACGTCGGACCCCAATGTCGTTATCGACTTGGGCGTTATCCATGACGGGGGCTTCGGGGCGAAAACTTTCGTCCCCGGCGCTTTGCCGTCATCGGGCGGCGGACAATCGCTTTTGTTTCCGGGGGTGGATTTCCCGGTTTCAAGGGTTATCGCTTCGCCCGGCGCTGAAAGAATTCAGCTCAAGAGGCCCGATTCCGGCGTCGCCGACCAATCAGGCAATCCCACGGAAACAGGCATGGCCCCGCCGCCTAAAAAGGCGCCGGCCAAACCTTTAGTCGCCAAGAGCATGGATCTTCCGCCGCCGCCGACAGATGAACCGGAGCCGGCGAGGAAGAGCGGCAAGCCGGTAAACATAGCCCCGGTAAACGTCGCTTCGGAAAGCATGGACAAAGCGCCGCCGCCTCCTCCCCAGATCGCTGTCCCGACAATAGCGCCGCCGCCTGCGCCGATTGTTGCCGCCAAGGCTCCGCCGCCGTTGCCGTCGTCCTCCGTGATCAAGGCGCCGATGCCGCCGGCGCCGTCCTCCATGATTGAGAAGACTCCACCGCCTCCCCAAACCGCAGCGCCGACAATAGCGCCGCCGTCGCCTCCTCAAATCGCCGCGCCGGTAATCGCGTCGCCGCCGGTTAAGCAACAACAGGCCTCTCTCCCCGCCGCCGGTTCTCCGTTGGCGCTGGGACAAGTCATGCGGGTGACATTCAGTTCAGACGTTACCATGCTGCCTGTCGAAGCGAAGGGCGGCCTCGATTCCCTGGCGGCCAAATTGAAGGAAAAAGAAGAACTGCGCCTTCAACTTCTGGCCTATGCCGGCGGCGGAGGACTTTCCGCCAGCAAAGCCCGAAGGTTGGCGCTGTCACGCGCCCTGGCGGTGCGGTCCTATCTGATCGAGGCCGGCGTTCGCAGCACAAGAATCGATGTGCGTGCGCTCGGGGATAAGGCCCCCGACGAGCCGATGAACCGCGTCGATCTGAATATCATTGATCGTTGATGATTTAAGGTCCTAACCTCCGGAGGCAATTTCCGCCATGGCTCTGCCGAGACGTTTTCTCGTCCGGATGATTATATTCTTTATGATCGTGGTGACTGTGTGCGGCGTTCTGTACATGCCGCTGAAGGGGGCGTTCATGTCCAACGCCCCGCTTAACGGGTTGATTCTCGGCGTATTGCTGTTGGGGGTGTTTTATAATTTCCGCCAAGTGACGATGCTTTACCCGGAGGCCGCGTGGATCAATAACTTCCGCAATCCTCAGACAGGCCTGTCTCATCACAAGCCGCCCAAACTGCTGGCGTCGATGGCGAACATGATGGGCGGGCGCAAGGACAAACTGAAACTGTCGGCCATGTCCATGCGCTCGCTGCTGGACGGCATCTATTTTCGCCTTGATGAATCCCGCGATCTGTCCAGGTACAATATCGGATTGTTGATCTTTCTGGGCCTGCTGGGGACTTTTTGGGGGCTTCTTGAGACGATCTCATCAATCGGCAACGTTATAAGCGGGCTGTCGGCCGGCGGCGATGTCGTCGATATGTTCGGCAAATTGCAGGACGGCCTGAAGATGCCGCTTCACGGCATGGGAACGGCCTTTTCCACATCGTTGTTCGGTCTTTCCGGCTCCCTGATCCTCGGCTTTCTGGATTTGCAGGCGGGACAGGCGCAGAACCGTTTTTACAACGACCTGGAGGAATGGCTGTCGAGCCTGACCAGGCTTTCCGGCGGCTCATTATCCGGGGACGGCGACCAGTCGGTCCCGGCTTACGTTCAGGCGTTGCTTGAGCAGATGGCGGACGGCCTTGAAAACCTGCAACGCACATTGATCAAGGGCGAGGAAAACCGCGTCTCGGCCGAGCACCGGATGATGGAGCTTGGTGAAAAGGTGGGGACGCTGACCGATCACATGCGCACCGAGCAATCGCTGATGATGAAGATGGCGGAAACCCAGGTGGAGACCAAGAACGTTCTGGTCAAACTTTTTGACGGCAGGGGAACGGCGCGGGCCGACGGGCTTGACGAGGCGACGCGCACCCATATCCGCAACCTGGACGTCTACATGGCGCGACTGCTTGAGGAGATGAATTCCGGGCGCAACGAAATTATTCAAAGCCTGCGCAGCGAAATAAAACTGCTGGCGCGCACCATCGCCGGCGTCTCTGAATCCGCCTCTCCCGGCAACTCCGACCGCTAGGAGCGCGGGTAATGGCCACCCTTGCCCGTCGTTCGCCGCGCGCCACCAATATCTGGCCCGGATTCGTCGACGCCCTGTCGACGCTGTTGATGGTAATCATCTTTTTGTTGATGATTTTCGTGCTGGCGCAGTTCTTTCTGGGCCAAGCCATCGCCAGCCGCGATCAGGCGCTGAAAAGGCTTGAAGGTCAGATCAGCGAACTGGCCGGCCTGCTGGCCATGGAGCGCAAGAATGCCGATGACCTGCGGCTCAACGTGACCCAGCTTTCCGATGAATTGCAGGCTTCGGTTATCAAGCGCGACGAACTCAACGCCTACGTCGGTTTTCTTGAAAGCAAGGCGGAGAGCAGTCTTGCCGAAGTCGTCAAATTAAGCGGAGATCTGGCGGCCCTGCGGGCGCTCAAGGAGGAGATGGAGACAAGGATCGCCGAGATGTCGGGCAAGCTCGATCAATCACAGGCGGCGGTGATTGAGGAAAAGAATATCTCGGAAAGCGCCCGCGCCCAGGTGGCGTTGCTTAACAAGCAGATGGCGGCCCTGCGCGAACAACTGGCTCAATTGTCCGCAGTTCTCGATGCGGCCGAAAAGAAAGCCGAGAGCCAGGACGTGCAGATCGTTTCCCTGGGCAAGCGCCTGAACGCCGCGCTGGCCGCCAAAGTGCATGAGCTGTCGCGTTACCGCTCCGAATTTTTCGGTCGTCTGCGCGAGGTGCTGGGCGACCAGAAGGACGTAAGGATCGTCGGCGACCGCTTCGTCTTTCAATCCGAGGTGCTGTTCGCCAGCGCCTCGGACCAGCTTGGCGAAGAAGGCAAGGTGCAGCTCGGGCGGCTGGCCCAAACCCTGTTGGAAATATCCGCCAGGATTCCCGAAGGCATCGACTGGATACTCCAGATTGACGGGCATACCGACAGGGCGCCGATTAAAACCGCCAGGTTTCCCTCCAACTGGGAGCTTTCCTCGGCCCGCGCCATTTCGGTGGTGACTTTCCTTGTCGGACAGGGGATTCCGCCCCATCGCCTGACGGCGGCCGGCTTCGCCGAATTCTATCCGCTGGATGATCGCAAGGATGAAATCGGAATGCGTCGCAATCGTCGCATCGAGTTGAAACTCACCCAGCGCTAGGCCGGCTTTCTCAACATGTTGATTCTGTTCCTTATCGTCTTCATCGACCTTGTCGGCTTCGGCATAATCATTCCGCTTCTGCCTTTCTATGCCGAGCATTTCCAGGCATCCCCGGCGACGGTCGGGCTGGTGATGGCCACCTATTCGCTGACCCAGTTTCTGGCGGCGCCGATGTGGGGGCGGATGAGCGATCGCCTGGGGCGGCGTCCGGTGTTGCTGATGACTCTGGCCGGAGCCGCCGTTTCCTACATATGGCTGGGCATGGCCGAAAGCCTGTGGACGCTGTTCGCGGCGAGGGCGTTAGGCGGCGTTATGGCCGGCAACATTTCGGCGGCCTTCGCCTATGTGGCCGACGTGACGACGCCGGAGAATCGGGCCAAGGGCATGGGGACGATCGGCGCCGCCTTCGGCCTCGGCTTTATCGCCGGGCCGGCCATCGGCGGCGTACTCGCCGGTTCCGATCCTTTTAACGCCGATTACCAGACTCCGGCGTTTGCCGCCGCCGCATTATCTACCGTCGCCCTAATTATGGCCGCGTTCATTCTCAAAGAATCTTTGTCTCAGGAAATACGCAGCCGGCTGGCGGCGAGCGAGCCGAAAAAACGTCTGCGCTATTTTATCGAAATCCTGTCGCGGCCCAGGGTAGGGTCGTTGATTATGCTGTCCTTCCTTGCGGTATTCGTCTTCGCCGGGCTGGAGACCACTTTCGCCATGTGGACCGAGCGCCGCTTCGGCTGGGGGCCGGAGCAGAACGGCTATATGTTCGCCTTCGTCGGCCTGATGGGCGCCGTTATCCAGGGAATGTTGATCGGTCGTTTGGCGGGCGTCTTCGGCGAGGCGCGGCTGATTGTCCATGGAGCGGTGGCGCTGGCCGTCGGCGTCGGGATGATCCCCTTTGCCCATTCGCTGCCGCTGCTGGGGGTCGCCATGATCATCGTCGCCTATGGTTTCTCCATAATCACGCCGTCGCTGAACAGCCTGATTTCGTTGCAGGTGGGAGAAGACGAGCAGGGCGGAGTAATGGGCGTTGCCCGCTCGGCCACCATCCTGTCCAGAGTGCTCGGCCCGGCCTGGGCCGGGGTTCTGTTTTCTTTTCTCGGCAGCGATTGGCCTTATTACGCCGGATCGGCGGTAATGATCGTGGTCGCCTTCCTCGGGGCGAGGGCCTTGAAGGATGGCGACTAAATATCGTCTCGATCAGTTGCTGGTCGAACGCGGCCTGGCCGAAAGCCGGACCAGGGCGCAGGCGCTGGTCATGGCCGGAGCGGTGTTCAGCGGCGGCAAGCGTCTTGATAAACCGGGGCGGCAAACGGCTGAGGATGCTCCGCTGGAGGTGCGCGGCGGCGATCACCCCTGGGTATCGCGGGGCGGCGTCAAGCTGGACCATGGGCTGAATCATTTCGCCATCGACGTAAACGGCCTGACGTGTCTGGACATCGGCGCTTCCACGGGGGGATTTACCGACGTGCTGTTGAGTCGCGGCGCCGCCAAGGTCTATGCCGTCGATGTCGGCTACGGCCAACTGGCCTGGAAGCTCAGGAATGATGATCGGGTGGCGGTGGTGGAGAAGACCAACGCCCGCTATTTGACCGCCGCGCAGATTCCCGATCCTGTTTCCATGATCGTTTGTGACGCCGGTTTCATCGGCCTGGAAACGATCCTGCCGGCGGGCATGGCCCTGGCCGCGCCCGACGCTTGCCTGATCGCCCTGATCAAGCCGCAGTTCGAGGCCGGCAGGGATAAAGTGGGGAGCAAGGGCGTAGTCCGCGATCCGGTGGTGCACGAGGAAGTATGCCGACGCATTCACGGCTGGCTCGACGCCCGGCCCGGCTGGACGGCGCTCGGCATAACCGAAAGCCCGATCACCGGCCCCGAAGGCAACAAGGAATTTCTTATCGCGGCGCGGCGCAAGCTACCCTAACGGGCAGGTGGCGTCCCGCCCTAAAGAGAACAAATCGCTCCCCTAGCGGGTGTTCCCAACTTCACCCTCCGCAAACATCCTTACCGAGTCCGGTTTCCGTTCGTTATCTGTTGTTTTTAAAGGGACGGAAGCCCTCCACTGTTGCACACGGGGATATCACGATGAGCAGCGACAAAAAGGCAAAATCCAGGATGAAAGCCGGAGCCGCGCAGGATGATTCCAAATTGCGCATGGCGACTATTTACATCATGGGCAAGCTTTATCACGTTCCCGCTGAAGCGACGATCATGGGGGCTATCGAATATGCCGGTCAGCAGATCATACGCGGCGCCGGATGCCGGGAGGGTTATTGCGGCGCCTGCGGCACCATCTATCGTCTTCCCGGCGATTACAAAATTTATTCCGGACTGGCCTGCACCACCCTTGTCAAGGAAGGCATGATCGTTACCCAGATCCCGGCCTTCCCCGTCCAGAAGGCGATCTATAATCTTGAGGATCTGGAACCGACCGTCGCCACCATCCAGAAGATTTATCCCGTGGTTTTCCGCTGTGTCTCATGCAACACCTGCACCAAGGTGTGTCCGCAGGGACTTGAGGTCATGGACTATGTGAACGCCGCCATGCGCGGCGATATCGAATCGCTTATGGACCTGTCGTTCGATTGCGTCTGCTGCGGCTTGTGCGCCATGCGCTGCCCGGCCGAGATCGTCCAGCACAAGGTGGGAATCCTCGGCAAGCGCCTTTATGGCCGCTATCTGCGCAAGGAAAGCCCGGAACTGGCGGTGCGGGTCAAGCAGGTCAAAGACGGCGTCTTTGACAAGGAATATGAAGAGTTGATGGCCATGGGCCATGACAAGCTGAAGAAGGCTTACTACGACAGAGACATGGAATAGTCGGTCCCCGTAAATACTGCGTTGCGCGCATTCAGGAGTGTTAGATGTATCCGGATTACATGGCGGAATCTCTGAAAAAGGTTGTTCAGACCAGAGCCAAAAGGCTTGATCTGGAGAGAACGGGGAATCCGGTCTTCCCGCCGATGAACGCCGAGGAACGCCAGCACGCGCTTGATAATTATCATCCCGACTACAAGAAGGACTCCAAGCGCAAGGTTAATGTCGGCCCCAACAAGGGCGAGATGATGACCTCCGAAGTCGCCGAGATTCTTGAATCCCATTCGTGGGTAAGGCCGGAGCGGGTCGATCTGGACAATCCGCATCATGTAACCGATTTGCTTATCATCGGCGGCGGCGGCGCCGGTTGCGGAGCGGCGATCACCGCCATGCAGCAAGGCGTCAAGTCTTTTATCGTCACCAAGCTCCGACTCGGCGACGCTAATTCCATGATGTCGCAGGGCGGCATGCAGGCCGCCGTCTCGCGCACCGATTCGCCGACCCGCCATTATCTCGACGCCATCGGCGGCGGTCACTTCACCAACAAGCCGGAACTGGTGCGCGCCCTGACCGAGGACGGCCCCGAGGTGGTCAAGTGGCTGGAAGACATGGGCGTCATCTGGGACAAGATGGAGGACGGCTCGATGCAGGCGCTCCACGGCGGCGGCACGTCGAGGAAGCGGATGCTGTCGTGCCGCGACTACACCGGCGCCATTATCATGCGCACCCTGATGGACGAAGTTAAGAACCATCCGAAAATGATAACCTACCGCGAGTTCTTGCCGGCGATAGAACTGATCATGGACGACAAGGGCCGCTGCGCCGGCGCCGTTTGCTACAGCCTCGACACCGAGCAATTCCACGTTATCAAGGCCAAGGCGACCCTTGTCGCCACCGGCGGTTTCGGACGGCTTCATATTCGCGGCTTTGCCACCACCAATCACTACGGGGCGACCGGCGATGGTCTGGTCATGGCTTACCGTGCCGGCGCCAAGCTGCTGAACATGGACTCGGTCCAATACCATCCCACCGGCTCCGTTTTCCCCGAGCAGATCGCAGGCTTCCTGATTACCGAGAAAA
>MIAA01000001.1:93561-105027 GCA_001830425.1 Rhodospirillales bacterium RIFCSPLOWO2_02_FULL_58_16 | reverse complement strand
CCGAGAGACATCGAAAGCTCCGCCTTCATCCGGGAGTGCGAAAACGGCATGGGCGTCGAGACCGCCAGCGGTCGCTCCGGCATCTGGCTGGATTCGCCGATGATCGAGCAAATCCACGGCGACGGCTATATCGCCAAGCAATTTCCCGCCATGCACCGTCAGTTCATCAGATACGGCATCGACATTATTCATGATCCGATGCTGGTGTATCCGTCCCTGCACTACCAGAACGGCGGCATCGAGATCAACGATAAATGCGAGACCGATATTCCGGGTCTTTATGTGGCCGGAGAAGCCACCGGCGGCGTTCACGGCCGCAACCGTCTGATGGGCAACTCGGTTCTCGACTACAACGTCTTCGGGCGCCGCGCCGGTCGTTACGCCGGCGCGTACGCCAAGGCCGTGAAACCGGGCAAACTGACGTTGAAGCATGTGACCGCCCATGAAAAAGAGATGGAAGACACAGGGATTTTTACCGATCTGGTGACTCCGGTCATCCTGCCGTCCTATACGCCCGATGACGTGAAAATACGTCGGCTGGCAAGGTCCGGCAGCGCCTTGGCCAGACACGCCATGCTGAAAAGCCGGATCAAACCCGGCAACGAAGACGCCGCAAAATGATCCAAGCGTTCACGGGTTGAGCAAACGGAGATATCGGATGGGCAAAATCGCTGAACATGTCGTCGAGTTGATCCGGGAAGTTATCGACCTGGAGATGAACGCCAAGCGCTTCTACGAACATGCGGCGGAAGTAACCCACAACGTGACCGGAAAGAAGATGTTCAAGCGCCTCGCCCGGGAAGAAGTCGGCCACATCAAGGATGTGGGAAAGATATTCACCTCGATCCTCGGCAATGCCGGCTGGAGGGAAGTCTTCAAGGAGGAAATGAAGAACCATTCTCCGTCAAAGCTGGTCAAACAGTTCGAGGAAGCTGTCCACGAGTGGGGCGGCGAGGAAAAATCCGACGAAACCGAAGCCATCCGCATCGCCATGGACCTGGAAAGAAGGGCTATTAAATTTTTTGAGGGCCTGAGCAAGAAACTGGACGATCCGAAGGCGCGCAAATTGGCCGTGAAAATGGCCGTTGAAGAGAAGTTTCATTATGACCTGCTTCAGGCCCAGCACGACAGCGTGATAAACGTCGGCATCTGGCTTGACGAGGCCGAATTCAGAATGGACGGCAAATTTTAACGTGGATGGGTTCCATCCGTAAGGCAACAAACATGACGGTACGCCTCTCTCCATCGAAGGAAACGGCCAAATTCATAGCGCAGGTTGAACGCCTGAGCGGACAGGACCTGCTTTCCTGTTATCAATGCGGCAGATGCACTTCCGGCTGCCCCATGGCTTTTCACATGGACATTCTGCCGAACCAGATCATCCGCTTCGCCCAACTGGGCATGAAGGAAAAACTTCTGAACTCCAAGTCGATCTGGATGTGCGTTACCTGCTACACCTGCAACAGCCGTTGTCCTAAGGGCGTCAGAATCGCGGAAGTCATTGAGTCTCTGAGGCAAATCAATCTCCGCACCCGCAAGGATCACCTTCAGGTGGAAAAGTTGACCGAAGAACAGCGTTCAAGCGTTCCCCCCATCGCCCTGGTCTGCGCCATGAGGAAATTCACTTCTTAGGCGAGGCTACTCCTCTTTCGAATCGTCAATTTTCTGGAGGGAGAACAGCATCTTCTCCATCAGGGCCGAGAGGGCGACCTGGTCCCTTGTTTCAAGACGGGCCAGCGCCGCTTCGATCTCTTGCAACGGGTCACGCTTGAGAATCTTCCGCCCTTGCGGGGTAACTTCGATAATCTTGCTGCGCCGGTCCTTGGGGTCAGTCGTCGCCTTCAGGTAGGATTTGCTGATCAGCGCGCCGATGGTGCGCGACGCCGGCGTTGCCGTTGTGCCCTGATACCGCGCCAACCCGTTGACGGTTCGCGCCTTCACTCCGGCCCTTAAGAAATAACGCAAAGCCGACCATTGCACAGGGTGAACCCCATGCACATGAGCGCGTATTTGAATGATCCGCGCCACGTTCTCAATGAGAGCGGCAAGGTGCTTCGGAGTATCCTGATGTCTGTCCGTCATATGTATAGTTGCTACCGGCTAATAAGGTTGACTCTTCTGAAATCCGATCCTGTCATCGTATAGTCGTCACTGATCAGCATCGCGGGGTCTTATGTCGGACGTTAAAGAAAGAAACGATGTCAGTGAAGGGTATATTTTCAAGCTGTGGGAGCTTAGGTCGCGGTTGGACTTCCTTTCCGCACGGGTGGCTGGGGACGAAAAAGAAGTTATTTTGCAACGAATTAAAGAGGTGGACAGGAACATCAAAAGCTATCTCGGCAAGACGCCGTCCGGCGTCGGGGAAATAAAGAATCTTTTTGCTGAGAAGGAAAGGCTCTCCAAAGTCGGCGGCCTTAATTATTGACCCATGGCGGCCCTCGTGCTTTCCCCTCCTTGGCAAGGAGGGGTGAGGGGAGTTTGCTCCTACCCCCTCCTAACCTCCCCCTTGAAGGAAGGGTGAGGACTTTTCCACCCCTAATCCCGCCGACAACGAGTTATCGTCAATGGCCGCTGGTATTAATTGGTGCCGGATGCAGGAATCGAACCCGCGACCCCCTGATTACAAATCAGGTGCTCTACCAACTGAGCTAATCCGGCCCGATTCAGAGAAAGATAACGCGGCTTTACTCTTACGGCAAGTCGCGGCGCAGTTCTAATTTGAAGCTCTTAGTTAGAGTCTTGGCTCTAAAGCAAATGGCAGGCCGCCAGACGGCGGGCATCGCCGTTTGCCGGTTTTAACTCCGGCATGGTTTGCTTACAGACCTCTTTTGCCGACGGGCAGCGCGGATGGAAGGGGCAGCCCGGCGGCGGATTAAGGACGCCGGGCGCATCGCCGGAAAGAAACCTGTTCGCCTCGTCATTGCCCCGGCCTTTGCCCTGACCGATACGCGGCGCGGCGGCGATCAGGACTTGAGTATAGGGATGGCGGGGGTCGGCGAACAAACTCTCGGTCGCCCCCTCCTCGACGATGACGCCCATATACATCACCGCCACCCGATCGGCTAAATGGCCGACTACCGCCAAATCGTGGCCGATAAACAGGAAAGCGGCGCCGTACTCTTCTCTCATGTCGTAGAGTAAATTGAGAATCTGGCTGCGGATGGAGACGTCCAGCGCCGACACCGGCTCATCGGCGATGATCAGCGTCGGCTTCAAGGCCAAAGCCCGGGCGATGGCGATGCGTTGACGCTGGCCGCCGCTGAACTGATGGGGGTAACGGTCCATATCCTCGGCGTTCAACCCCACTGATCGGGCCAGCCGCTCGACCTCGGCCCGGCGTTCAGCCCGGTTTCCCAGCCGATGGATAACCAGAGGCTCGGCGATAATCGATCCCGCCGGCAGGCGGGGATTAAGCGAGGAGTAAGGGTCCTGAAAGATCATCTGGATTCGCCGGCGCACCGGCTTTAGCTGACGGCGGCTCAAGGCGCTGATCTCTTGCCCCTCAAAGACGACGGTCCCGGAAGTGGGGGGATCGAGCATGGCGACGGCGCGGGCCAGCGTCGTCTTGCCGCACCCTGACTCGCCGACCAAAGCCAGAGTCTCGCCGTGGGCGATATGCAGGCTGACGCCGTTCACCGCCCTCACCACGCCCGCTTTGCCGGATGAGAACGTCTTGACCAGATTGCGGACCTCCATCAAGCGAGCTTCAGCCATGGCCCGCCTTCCAGCACGCCGCCCAACGACCGTTTTCGGATTCCTCCAGGACCGGCTCCGAAGTCCGGCACTGTTTCTCAACGAGGGGGCAACGATCCGCAAACCGGCACCCGACCGGCAGATCGCAAAGATTGGGGACGATCCCCGGCATGACCGGCAGCCGCCCCCTGCGCCCGCTCGGGATCGTCGCCATCAAGCCACGGGTATAAGGGTGGCGCGGCTCGGCAAACAGCGCCTGGGCGGGGCTTCGCTCCACTATGCGGCCGGCGTACATCACCGCCACCTCATCGGCGATTGCGGATACCACCGCCAGATCGTGGGTGATGAACAGGATGGACAGCCCCATGCGACGTTGCATCCTGAGCATCAAATCCAGAATTTGCGCCTGGATGGTGACGTCCAGCGCCGTCGTCGGCTCGTCGGCGATCAACAATCCCGGTTCGCAAATCAGCGCCATGGCTATCATCGCCCGCTGGCGCATGCCGCCCGATAACTGATGGGGATAGCAGGCGGCGCGGGAGGCGGGATCGGGCATGCCGACCCTGTCCAGCATGGCGACGGCGGCGGCGAAGGCCTCGGCGCGGCTCGCCGCCGTGTGGATGAGCAGAGCCTCGGCGATCTGGTCGCCGACGGCATAAACCGGATTCAGCGCCGTCATCGGCTCCTGGAAGATCATCGAGATGCGCTTTCCCCGCACCTCCTCCATCCGGCGCTCGGAAAAGCCGAGAAGATCGGCGCCGTCGAAAATAATCTGCCCTGAAACAATGCGCCCCGGCGACGGCGTCAGACGCAGGATGGATAATGCGGTCACCGACTTGCCGCATCCCGATTCCCCGACCAATCCCAGGGTGCGTCCGGCGCCGATGGAAAACGACACCCCGTCGGCGGCCCTCAGGAGGCCTGCGTCCGCATCAAACGCCACCTCCAGTCCCCGCACATCAAGAAGAGGGATAGTCACGGAGGCTCTTGCTTAATTAGCCTTCTTGGCTTTTGCTTCTTTTTTGGCCTTCTTTTTCGGAGTCGGAGCGTCCTTTTTATCCTTCTTGGGCTTCTTTTCTTTTTTATCCTTCTTTTCTTTTTTATCCTTGCCGCTGTCTTCGGCTTTAGCCTTGGCCTCATCCTTGCGGCTTCGGTCGCTCTTTTTGACGCTGTCCTTGTTGTCTTTCCATTCGGGCTTACCGGCCAAATCCGGCTTGTTTTGCGCCGAGGCGCCGGAAACCGTAAAGCTCAGCGCTGCGAGAAACGCCAAAAGCGCCGCGAACAAAGAAAATTTCCTTAAGGCAAAACATTTTGACATGATGGCACCCTTCTGATTTTTTCCGTGATTATCACATATCACAAGCCGACAGTTTGCGCCTTTACCGCCGCCGTGACAATGATCCATAGTGATGCTTAACCGAACGGACTGCTGATGAACGGCTTGTTATTTACCGGAACGGTTCTCAAGGCCTTCGGCTATGTCATCGTCCTCGGCGGCGGCGTGACGGCCTTGCTCGGAGCAGGAGAACCCATCGAAGGCGACGGCTTTCGCCGCCGACTGGTCAAGACCTGGAACGCGTTCGCGCAGTCAAGCCGGAACAATGTTTCGGCGAGCCAAACCCGGTGGCTGTTATCGCTGATAACGACTTTCATCAGAACGTATTTCGTGGAGGCCGACAAGACTGCTCCGTTCAACGCCCTGTTCATCGGTCTGGTGTTTATCCTGATTCCCGTCGCCGCCCTTATCAACTATCTGGTCGGCGGATCGCCTTTCCTGATTTTGTTGATTCTTTCCGGCGGCGCGCTTCTGGCGATCCTGAACTTCACCGGCGAAGTAAAAAAATTATCCATGCTCAACGGCTTGGCCGCCCTTTATCTGGTGTTTTTCCTGCCCGCATTCATCCCGGCGTATGTTTTTTATTCCTTCACCGATCGCATTCTGACCGAGGTTATCGGCCACGCCGCCATCGAAAGCATTCCGGCAGCCGCCCTTTGCTACATTGCCGCCTATTCCGGCATGCAGTTTATCGACATCATGGCCGCCAGGAGTTTCAAGACCGCAGTTACGGCGGCGCACTGTTTCCTGGCGGCCCTGCCCGTGGCCTATGCGCTGACATTCGTCGCCCTGCTGACGGGGCATTTCGCCGTGGCCCAGGACCCGCATATCGGTTGGCGGCTGCTGATCTCCGCCATGATTTTCAGCTCTCTTTCCCTGCCGCTGACCGTGGCCGCTTTTTCCCGATTCCGTCTGCCTGCGGCCCTGTCCGTCGCGTTGCCGACGGCGGCGATTTTATCGACGGCGTTGCTGTATTTCGGCTATTTTAACGGCTCCGGGCGAATGACCATTTACCAGACGGTCAATGTGTTGATAGGCAACAGGCAAACAGGAAGCCAAATCTATTTAGGCCCCGACTTCTGGCTGATGCACCTGCCGTTTATCCCCCTCCTTTTTATCGCTGCGGGGATCGCTTTCGGCGGACTGGCCAAGGCCGTCCTCGCCGCCTCGCGCGCGGCGTTCGGCGCCGATGTCATCGCCGCCAAACCCTACCAACTGAGCGGCATGCTCATCATAGTCTGCGGCGCTCTTTTGTGCGGCCTGGGGTTCGCTTTTTGAGAATTCCCCGACGCGCTGAAAATGGTCTATAATGCCGACTCCACCGGAATGGAGGGTTCAGTCATGCCCACAGTGTTGATCACCGGCGCCAATCGGGGACTGGGATTCGAGTTTGCCCGTCAATACTGCGCCGACGGCTGGCGGGTGATCGCCACCTGCCGCAAGCCGGAAGCGGCGGACCGGCTGGAAACCCTGGGCTGCAATGCCGAGGTCCATCCTCTCGACGTCGCCGACTTCGCCCAGGTGGAGGCCCTGGCCCACGCCCTTGACCACGAGAAAATTGATCTTTTGATCAACAACGCCGGCGTCTACGGGCCGAAATCGTCGCCGCTCGGCGCCCTGGACTTCACCGCCTGGGAGGAAGTGTTCAGGGTCAACTCGATGGCCCCCCTCAAGATATGCGAATGCTTCGCCGATCATGTGGCGGGCGGCAAACTCAAACTGATGGTGACGATCACCAGCAGGATGGGGTCCATCGACGACAACTCGTCGGGCGGCGACTATTTCTACCGCGCCTCCAAGGCGGCGGTGAACGCCGTCATGAAAAGCCTTTCCATCGACCTGAAGGAACGGGGCATTACGGTGGCGGTCCTGCATCCGGGCTGGGTGAGGACCGACATGGGCGGCGAAAGAGCGCCCATCGACGCCGGGCAAAGCATAACCGGAATGCGCAAGGTCATCGCCGGCCTGAAGCCCTCCGACAGCGGCAAGTTCCTGGACTTCAACGGCGACGAAATCCCCTGGTAGCGGAGTTTTATCCCCTCCTTGCCAAGGAGGGGCAGGGGGAGGTTGCTCACTACCCCCTCCTGACCTCCCCCTTTGAAGCAAAGGGGAGGAACTTTTCTTACTCCTCGCCTTCCAGCGCCTCCAGGGTGGCCAGCCACGCCTGTTCGGTCCCGGCGATGGTTTTGTTGAGGTCGGCCAGTTTGATGCCCAGGGCCTGAAGTTCGCCGGTGGGGCCTCCAAAGACGGCGGGGTCGGCCAGTCGGGCTTCGAGGGCGGCCTTTTGTCGGTTGAGCTTTTCCAGTTGTTTTTCGGCGTCCTTGGCCGTTTTTCTCATAACGGCGTTATCGGCGCGGGCTTTGGCGCGTTCGCGGCGGGCATCCTTGCGATTGGCGGTCGATTGATTGCCGTTGCGCTGCTCGCGGCGGCCCTGACGGCGTTTTTCCAGCAGCAGGTTGCGGTAGTCGTCCAGATCGCCGTCAAAAGTCTTGCAGGTTCCGTCGTCCACCAGCCACAGGCGGTCGCTGACCAGCTCGATCAGGTGAGGATCGTGGCTGACCAGCACCACCGCTCCCTGAAAATCATTAAGGGCGCGAACCAGCGCCTCGCGGGCGTCTACGTCCAGGTGGTTGGTCGGCTCGTCCAGCAGCAGGATATGCGGCGTGGAGATGCTCATCAGGGCGAACAGCAGGCGCGCTTTCTCGCCGCCGGACAGGTCGCCGGCCAGGGTGTCGGCCCGTTGCTGAAAAAATCCGAAGCGGCCGAGGTGGGCGCGCACTTTAGATTGGGGGGACCCTTCCATGGCTCTGGCCATGTGCTGGAACGGACTCTCGTCGGCGTGCAACTCGTCGGTCTGATGCTGGGCGAAGTAGCCGACCTTGAGACTGCCGTGCCGCGTAATCCTGCCCGACAGAGGAGCAAGACGCCCGGCCAGCATCTTGACCAGCGTTGACTTGCCGTTGCCGTTGGCCCCCAGCAGGGCGATGCGATCTTCCATGTCGATGCGCAGGTTCAGGCCGCTCAGCACCGGCTTGTCCGCCTCGTAGCCGGCGCAAACATCGTCCATGGTAATCATCGGCGGCGGCAGTTCCTTGGGTACGGGGAATTCAAAGACGGTGGTCTTGTCCTCGATGACGGTGGCGATAGGCTCCATGCGGGCCAGCATCTTGAGGCGGCTCTGGGCCTGGCGGGCCTTGGACGCCGTATAGCGGAAGCGATCAACGAAGGACTGGATATGCTTGCGTTCGAGTTCCTGCTTTTCGCGCATTTTGTCCTGTTGCATCAGACGTTCGCGCCGCGTCCTCTCAAAGCGATCATAGTTGCCGGCGTAGCGGGTCAGCCCGCCCTTATCGACATGAATTATGCCGTCGACGGCGCCGTTCAGCAGCGCCCGGTCATGGCTGATGATCACCAATGTTCCGCGCCAGCTTGCCAGATAGCTCTCCAGCCACAGGGTCGCCTCCAGGTCCAGATGGTTGGTCGGCTCGTCCAGCAGCAACAGGTCGGCGCGAGCGAACAGCGCAGCGGCCAAGGCGACGCGCATCCGCCATCCGCCGGAGAACTCGGCGCACGGACGTTGCTGAGTCTCTTCGTCAAAACCCAGGCCGGCGAGAATGGCGGCGGCCCTTGACGGCGCCGTGTGGGAATCGATATCGGCGAGCCGGGTGTGAATCTCGGCGATGCGATGAACGTCGGCGGCGGTCTCGGCCTCCGCCAGCAGCGAGGCGCGTTCCGTATCGGCGGCCAGCACCGTTTCCAGCAGACTCCTCGTTCCGCTCGGCGCTTCCTGGGCGACGCTGCCGATATGAGCGCCCCGGCGCACCCTGACGATTCCGTCGTCGGCATGAAGGACGCCGAGGATCAGGCCGAACAGCGTCGTCTTGCCCGAGCCGTTGCGCCCGACCAGTCCGACCTTGTGGCCGGCGGGGACGGAAACCGACGCGCCCTCGAAGATGGCGCGTCCGGCAATGCGATAGGTGAGGTTCTCAATATGCAACATGGCGCGCGTGATAGCACACCGCCGAGCGCGTGTCAGGATATGGTTTTAATTTGCCTGCGGGGCCTTATCCATATAATAGAGCACGTCAATATTTATCAGCTTTATCGGAGAAATCGGTCGCATGGCTATCGAACGCACCCTGTCCATCATCAAGCCCGACGCTACGGCCCGCAACATCACCGGCAAGATCAACGCCATGATCGAGGAGGCCGGCCTTCGCATCATCGCCCAGAAGCTGATCCGCATATCGCTTGAGCAGATCAGGAAGTTCTACGCCGTTCACAGCGAGCGACCGTTCTTTAACGACCTCTGCGAATACATGTCCTCAGGCGCGGTGGTGGTGCAGGTGCTGGAAGGCGAGAACGCCATCGCCCGCTACCGCGATCTTATGGGCGCCACCGACCCGGCCAAGGCCGCCGAGGGCGCCATCCGCAAGGCGTACGGCATCGACAAACAGGCAAACTCGCTGCACGGCTCGGACTCCCCGGAAACCGCCATGCAGGAAATCCATTTCTTCTTCGCCGAAAGGGATATCGTAGGGTAATCCCCCTACTTTTTGTCAGATAAATCAAGCCCCAGCTAAATACACAATGCCCGGACACCGACCGAGCGGCGCGACGAAGCGGGACACCCGCCGTGGCACACTGTCCGACACAGCCGATTCCAATTAGTTATTAGGCTGACTAATAAGTCCATCTACCATTTCCCTGGCAAAGTCGTTCTCACAAAACGTCCGAAGCTCTCCGTCATTGTTTATACTATTAATGTCGGAATCACTAAGTTTTGGACCGGTTAATATAGCGTTCATCGCGTTTTTTTTGTCTTTACCAAAGCAGTAGGCTTTTGCAAGATTTAATCTTGCCGTAATGTATGGGTTCACTTTTATTGATTCGCCCAAGTTTTTAATAGCATCGTCTTCTTTTCCGAGCTTTAAATATGCGTATCCGATGTAATTTAAAAGTTTGTAATAGTCATCCTTCTCGTTTGCACTATCCATTATACTCTTCGCAGCTTCGTACTTTTCTATGGCCTTATCAAAATTTCCACTATTCGCAAGCGCCTTTCCTTCCTCTATGTAAGCACGGTACTCTACAAGCTTAGCATCATTGTTTTCGGTTGGTATAAGCCTCTGAAAATAAACAGGAATTTCTGAGGGTTCGGAATTAATAGAATACACTTGAATAGAACCATCGCCAATAGATATTTCAGACGTAGTGGAGCGAAAGTTATCGGTTTCAGTAGTGACCAAATATTTGCCATTATTCCCTTTAAAACTAAATTGATATCCTTCCACTTTTTCTCTAAAGACGACATCCGATGTGTCTTTGTTGCGAACAGTAACAAAAACCCCTGGATTTTTTCCGGCGTTTTTCAAGTGCTGAAGGATAATAAATACTTTTCCGTTGGCGTTCGCTTTTTCATCACCGGCATAAGCTGTTCCAAATAATATTCTTACTTTTGATTCCTCTGATTCTTTCGCCAAAAACGCGGCCATGTTATTTTGCAAAGGTGATTCGCTAGCTTGTTTGAAAACGCTGGCTGGTGAAGCCAACATGGTTAAAACCGCAAACACGGACCCTCCTATAGTGAAAGCATCGACCCTTGCCTCAGGCTTTCGCACCCATGTAAAAAATAAGCCAAGACTGATAACCAACAATATAGCCCAAATCTCCCCCTCAACAGAAAACCATTCCCATGTTATTTGTGACAAACTAGCTAATCTAGAATCAAAACCTCCGCTCAGTTTTTCTGCAAGACACAGAGCAAAAGACGCCCCGCCGCTGACAACATACAATTCCCACAACTTAGGCTCGTTAACGATATTTTTTTTAAAATTAGCTGGTGGCGCCATAGCGTATCCTTTTTCATAAATATCTCCGGCAGTGCTGTCGTCGGCCGGAATGATACGGTTTCACGGCACTTAGCCGCGAGTCATCCGGAAAACCTTCTCTACCGGAACGCGAGGAATGATGATGCGGACGAAGTGTGTGCAGTTGCGCCGCAGCCAGCGGCTATGCTGATCGTTGAGGGCGTGGACCACCATGCTGCCCTCGGACTGCTGTCTGCGGTTGTCGAAGTAGGTCACATTGGGGCCGGGTGCGGCGGCGGCGATGCTGGCCTTAAGAACTTTCTCGTTGCCGTCGGGGATCGCGTCATAAAACCGCTCCACCAGATCGGTGCGGTCGATGAACAGGCTCCGTGTGTGAGTGCCCTGAGAGTTATTGTGAACATGCTCCAGCACCTCGCTGTGAAATAATACGGCCTCCTTCGCCCATCCTGTCCGAGGACCGAAGAATTCCAGAAAGAAATCGGGCACCGGCGCGCCATGGTCGTCCTCGACTCTGACGATGATCTGGCAGTACTGGTGGAAGTACTCCGGGGCGACCCTAGGGTTATTTAGGAACACTTGGTTCCTTCGGCCTTTATCGGCGGCTAG
>MIAA01000001.1:77548-93551 GCA_001830425.1 Rhodospirillales bacterium RIFCSPLOWO2_02_FULL_58_16 | reverse complement strand
TCCTCGCTCAATGCCTCCCATTCTCCGGTGACGGCGGCGTAGTCCCCTTCCCGGCACGAAAGTGCCTGGAGCATCAACCGGCCCAACATTTGCTGCACCTCGGGGATGGCCTTAACTCCCGGATCATCGGGCAGGGTCACCGTCGTGTGGTCACGGTTCGGCAGCACGGCAAACGGGATGGCGAGGTCGCCGTGCCGACGGTCCCACGCCGTCACCACCGGCTGGTCATTATCGGCTGAGAAATCGACCGTCATGCCGTGGGCGTTCAGATTGCCGGCAGCCACCCGGACGGTGCCATCCGAGCCGTTCTCGTTGACGATCTGGCGTGGTCCCGAAGGATAGGGATGGGTGCCTATTATAACAAAGGGCATGACCTGTCCTTTGTTTATTCCGTAGACGGCGGGCGCCGTATCTATTCCTTCGGGAACAAATAGGTCGCGCCGCGCAAGATCCCACTGGAACGGCGAGGCCAGTTCCAGGGCGTTGAGCATCTCCGTGCCGGTCTGAAAGAAGTTGTTGTAGCCCTTGAAGATACGGCCAAGCATGGACTTGCCCGTTGCCGCCAGACGGGACCCGAAATTGGCCGGGGCCAGCATCACCATCCGGGTCACCGGACAATGGCGTTTCTTGGATGCGTAGCAATCTGCGAGCCACCGCCGGGCAACCAACCCACCGGTGCTGTGGACGATGAGATCGAACGGAACCGTCAACTCTTCGGCGGCTACCTTTTCGTTGACGACCTCCTCCATACGCTTTACTACGTCCTCGATCCTGACGTCATCGTCCATTGAGACGTAATCACCCAGCCACAGAGGAACCGCCTGAAAGCCATTGCTTTTCAGAAATGCGACGAGCGACTTGAACGACGCCGACGTGTCGCTCCACCCATGAAGTATGGCCACTTGATTAGCCACCTTGCCCCCCAAGACCACGGATGCTCCATCGTGTAAAAAGGGTATCATATATAAAAAACAAATCAATAGATATTTCTTCAGAACCTTCCCCAAAAAATTCGACAAAAAAGTCGAGGATTAAGCTGCATCCGCCTTGCCGTCATTGCGACCGCGAGCGTCAGCGACGCGGGAAGCAATCCAGATGGCGGCGGCATAGACCGGATTGCTTCGTCGCTCCGCTCCTCGCAAAGATGGCAAGGCTCGGCCCGGCGCGGACTTGACGGCGACCGAAATGACTTCGCGCCTTTGCGTCTTCGCGTGAACAGACCATGTTTCACGCGAAGACGCTAAGACGCGAAAACATGATGAAAGGCAAGCCGTTTCATTACCGTCATTGCGACCGCGAGCACCAGCGACGCAGGACGCGGGAGGCAATCCGGATGGCGGCGGCGTAGACCGGATTGCTTCGTCGCTCCGCTCCTCGCAAAGACGGGTGGGCGGGAGAGTCTCCCCGAAAAATCATCGTTTCACTTCAAAAAGACAGATTCCGGAATCACTTCAATGACTTGAATGTTTTGGGCTTCAGTTTTTGGGGAATGTCCTGATATTTCCTAGGGCATCATCCCACCAAAGTATTGAAAGAAGGGGATAACCGATCCAAACTGATGGGAACCATCCATTCGGGTCGCACCACCGGGAAAACTAATTATCGGCGGCCCTTGAGAGCGAACCCATGAGTGATTACAAGGCTCCCCTGGCCGAGATGCGTTTCGTCATCAACGAGGTGGCGGACCTCGCTTCGCTCAACTCCCTGCCCGGACTCGGCGAGGCGACGCCCGACCTTGTGGACGCCATTCTGGAGGAAGCCGGAAAGTTCGCCGCCGATGTCTTTGCGCCGCTGAACCGAAGCGGAGACCGGGCGGGCTGCGTTCTTGAGGACGGCGAGGTCAGAACCCCCAAAGGCTTCAAGGAAGCCTACGCCGATTTTGTCCGGGGCGGATGGAACGGCGTCCCCTTTGACGCCGAGTACGGAGGCCAGGGGTTGCCGTGGCTGGCGTCGGCGGCAATCTCGGAAATCTGGAACGCCGCCAATATGTCGCTGGCGCTGTGTCCGCTGCTCACCCAAAGCGCCATCGAACTGCTGACGGCGCATGCGAGCGCCGAATTAAAGTCCATGTTCCTGCCCCGGCTGGTGGCGGGCGAATGGACGGGCGCGATGAATCTGACCGAGCCGCAGGCCGGTTCCGACTTGGCGGCGATTCGCTGCAAGGCGACGGTCGAAGGCGATCATTATAAAATCACCGGGCAGAAGATTTTTATTTCCTACGGCGATCACGACTTCGGCGAAAACATCGTCCATATGGTTCTGGCGCGGCTCGCCGGAGCCGCCGAAGGAATCAAGGGATTGTCGCTGTTCGTCGTTCCCAAATTCATGGTCAACAAGGACGGCTCTCTCGGAACGCGCAACGCCGTCCGCTGCCTGTCCCTTGAACACAAGATGGGACTTCACGCCTCCCCCACCGCCGTCATGTCGTATGACGGCGCTTTCGCCTACCTGATCGGCGAGGAGAACCGAGGCCTCGAATACATGTTCACGATGATGAACAACGCCCGGCTGGCCGTCGGCCTGGAAGGCGTCGCCATCGCCGAACGCGCCTATCAACAAGCCCGCGCCTACGCCTTTGAAAGGGTGCAGGGGCGCGTCATGGGAAGCGACGGCGCGACTATCGCCGGACACCCCGATGTCAAACGCATGTTGCTGTCGATGAAGGCCGAAACCGAGGCGGCGCGGGCGTTGGCCTATTTCGCCGCCGCCGCGCTGGACAAGGCCAGGCGCCACCCCGATCAGGCCCGACGCCGCTATTGGCAGACTCTGGTCGATCTTCTGATTCCGGTAGTCAAGGCATGGTGCGCCGATGCCGGCATCCGGGTCGCCGATACCGGCATCCAGGTTCACGGCGGCGGCGGCTATATCGAGGAAACCGGGGCCGCCCAGTATTTCCGCGACGTTCGCGTCACCTCCATCTATGAAGGAACCAACGGCATCCAGGCCGCCGACCTGGCCGGGCGCAAGGTGGCGCGTGACGGCGGCGCAGCGGCCTATTCCTTTATCGCCATGATGCGCGAGACGGTCGGCGAACTGAAAGACGAAGCGATCAGGAACCGCCTGAACGACGGCGTTAACGCCCTTGCCCGAGCCACTGATCGGCTGGTCGGCGCTTATGCAAAAGACCGGGAGACGGTAGCCGCCGGCGCCGTTCATTACCTGCGCCTTTTCGGTAATGTCTCCGCCGGCCGGCTGATGGCGCAGGCCGCCCATGTCGCGCAGTCAAAGCTGGACGCCGGTGGCGGCGATCCCGTCTTCCTGAACGCCAAGATCATCAGCGCCCGCTTTTTCGCTGATCAGGTTATGGCGCAAAGCGACGCCCTGGCGGATATATTTATCAACGGCGCCGCCGCGATCACCGCCGCAAGAAAAGAACACCTTTAGAAAGCGCCTCCGCTCCGGGCGGAAAATTATCCCAAAAAAAGCAGATTTTAGAGTCACTTCAATGATGCTAATAGTTTAGTCTCCGGTGAAACCGAGCCTGATTCCGGGGGGACGCTCAACTTCATGCTTCACGCGCCTACAATTAATATGCTCTGTGCGGGACTGATTTGCCTCGGCGTCTTTTTTCCTGCGGGGCCGCTGCACGCCGAAAGTCTGGCAAATCTGCTGGAAAAGGCCATCGAGAGCCATGATCGCGTTCTGGCGGCAAAATCGGACGTCATCGCTTCCCAGCGCCGCGCCTGGGAAACCTTGGGGACATGGTTCCCCACCCTCACCCCCACCGCCAACTACGGCTGGGAGAAACAGAACAAGCCCCTGGCCCTTGATTCGTCAATGCCCTTCAAGGAATTTGACCTTAAACTGACCCAGCTTCTGTGGGATTTCGGCAAGACCAACGCGCTGGTGGACAAAGCCCGGCTGACCGTCCTGAAATCGACGGTATCCCTGGAAACGGCAAGGCGGGACATGATCATGGAAGCAATCTCCGCCTATGTGAACCTTCTTCGCAGCGTGGACGTTCTCAACTTTTCCATCCAATCGGAAGAAAACATCAGCCGCCAGACCGGCCTTGAAAAGGCGCTGGTGGAAAGCGGCTCCGGCCTTTCCACCGACGTCCTTCAGGCGAAAACCCAGTTGGCCGGCGCCGAGGCAAGGAGAATTCAGAACGAGGGCAGAAAAATATCGGCAATGAACCGCTTTCAATCGGTGTTCAACGTCGCGCCCGAAAATATTCCGGATATGGAGCGCGTCGCCGTCCCCGCCGCAAGCCTGCCTGACGGTCTGGACGAAGCTTTGGAAACGGCAATAAGCAACAATACGCGACTGAAGACCTCGCGTTTTGATGAGGAAATAGCCGCGTACAGCATCTCCGAAGTGCGCGGGACCAAGTTCTTTCCCAAGGTCGAAGGCACTGTTGAACGCAAATGGAAGGAAAATGTCGCCGGCACCGTCCAGTATAAAGGCGAAACGCTGGCCAAGGTCGAAATGAGCATTCCTTTCAATTTGGGGTTGACCGGGCTTGACGCCGTTGAGGCGGCGAAAAACGACCTGCTCAAGGCAAAACAAACGACCGACGCCATGCGCCGCACTATCGAAGAGGAAGTCCGCAACGCCTGGTCCAGCCTTCACATAGCGGAAAGAACTTCCAAATCCCTGCTCACCCAGGCCGGCATCTCGGCGGCCTTTCTGGACCTGGCGCGCAAGGAACGGGAACTCGGCCAGCGCTCCCTGATTGATGTCCTTTCCGGCGAGACAAGCCTGATAAACGCCCAAAGCGACGCAGTCTCGGCGGAAGCCGACGTCATCATCGCCGCTTTCACCCTTCTTAATGTAACCGGAAAACTGGACTACGCATTTCTCCATATCGGAGAGCCTCCCGCCGACGCGCCGGAAAGCAGGCAGGAATAATAAAAAACGGCGGGGCAAGCATATCATGAATGAATTGATCCGCCGCTTTTCCGCCAAGCCCTGGATAACCGTTGAACTGGTTCTGGCGTCCTTGTTCGCCAACCTTCTGGCTCTCGCCTCCCCCTTGTTCGTCATTCAGGTCCTTAACCGCTATGTAAGCTACGGCGTGGATTCCACCCTGGCCACCCTGACCTTGGGCGTCGTCGGAGCCATCGCCCTTGAATATATATTCCGCAAGGCGCGAATGATGCTCGTCGCCGAAAATATGGGAGAAACCGACGAACAGCGCTCAATCGGCGCCTTCGGCATCATGGTTACGGCGAAAACCAGCGCGCTGAGTCAATTCCCCGCCGGCCGGCGCCGTGAAACCCTGCGTAGCCTGGACAGCATCGAAACGGCTTACAACGCCGCCAACATCAGCGCCGTTCTCGACGTGCCTTTTGCTTTGCTGTTCCTGCTGTCTTTGGCGTTGCTCAGCCCGACGCTGGGCGGCGTCGCGTCCCTGTTCATCATTGCCGTCTTTGTCTACAGCGTCGTCAGCCGGCGGTTAATCGAAGCGCCGACGCGCCAATTAATGGAGACGGCCGCCGCCGGTAATACGCTGATCGCCACGTCCGGTCGAGCGGCGGATACGATACGCGCCTTCAACGGCGCCGACCTGATCATGCCGGCATGGCGCTCCTACATTCGCAGGGCGCAAACCCTGAGAAGCAGCATCGGCAACAGCCAGGGACAGTCACAGTCTGTTTCCCAAAGCGCCCAGGCTCTTATGGGCGTGGCCGTTATCGCCGTCGGCGCGATGCTGGTGGTGGCGGGCAAGCTGGACGTGGGCATCCTGATCGGAGCCAATATCATGGCGTCTCGGGCGCTCGGCCCGATCATCAAGCTCGCCAATCTCAGCGAAGCCATGACCAAGGCTTCGCAAGCCTTGAAACAGGCGCAAAGCCTGACCACCCTCCCCGTGGAAAATGACGGCGGGACGGCCCTTTCCCGCTACGCCGGAGCAATCGAGTTCAAGGACTTCGGATTTTCTTTCCCCAAGACGGCGTCTCCGTTATTCGAATCCCTGACCCTGAAAATAGCGCCGGGAGCGGTTCTCGTGGTGACGGGCCGTAACGGATGCGGCAAGACCACTTTCTGTCGTTTGTTGGTCGGCCTGCTCGAACCGACGCGAGGGCAGCTTCTCATTGACGGCGTTGATCTTCGCCAGACGGCGCCCTCATGGTGGCGACGCCAGATCATGTACCTTCCCCAGGAGCCGAACTTCCTCGACGGCTCCATTCGCGAGAATCTCCTGACCGCCAATCCGAAGCTGGATGAAGACGCCGTCAACCGCATTATCCGGGAAGCGGACATGGGACGATTCATCGATGAAAGCCCGAAGGGCCTTGAGACGGAAATAGTCGATAACGGGGACGCCATGGCGCGAGGCATCCGGCGGCGGATGGCCCTGGCCCGCGCCATGGCTACCGACGGCATGCTGGCGATTTTCGACGAACCCACGGAAAGCCTGGACGACGACGGCTGCGCCGCCGTCTTCACGGCGATGAAGGCCCTGTCTTCGCGGGGGCGCACTATGATCATCGCTACTTCCGATCAGCGCATCCTTCGTGGAGCGCGTCTTGTCCTGGACCTCAATGTCAAGCCGGCGCCCAGAATCATCGCCGTTCCCGCCGGCGGCGAACAATCCGAGGAGCGTGGAAAGACATGAACGCTGAAACGGATCAAACGGAGTCTGTTCCCCGGCGCCGCTACGGCACCCATCTGCTTTTGTTATCGTGCGTAGCCCTGGTTACGGCTTTCTTTATCTGGGCGACGCTGGGAGAACTGGACGTGGTCAGCAGCGTCACCGGCGAAGTGGTCCCGCTAAGCAAGGTCAAGAGCATACAACACCTGGAGGGCGGGATCGTCCGCGATATCCTGGTCCGCGAGGGAGATCGGGTTTCAAGCGGTCAGCCCCTGATTGAACTGCAACCCACCACCAGCGACACCCAGGTCGAGGAACTGAAAATCAGCCTGTCCTCGCTGAGGGTAAAAATCGGGCGGCTGGAAGCCGAAACGGCAGAAAAAGACAAGCCTGACTTCCCCCCTGACCTTGTTAAGGACAACCCCGCTCTGGTCAACAGCGCCATTGAGCTGTTCCACGCCCGTCAAAGACGGGTGAACAACCAGATAGACGAACAACGGCAACTGATTACGCAACGGGAACAGGAAATCAAGGGCGTCCAGTCCCGTATCCGCAATAACGAACATTCTCTTGAGCTGATGAAGGAACAAGTCGCCATCACCGAGAAGCTCCTCAAGATGGACCTCGCCAATCGCATGCGCCATCTCGAACAGATGAAGGAAGTATCGAATCTGCAACGCGATATCGATTCCGACAACGCTCTCCTGCCCCAGGCCCGGGCGGCGCAGAAACAAGCCCAGGCCCGGCTGGAAGCGATCATGAACGGCTTCCAGGAAGAGGCGCGGATCGATCTGGGGAACGCTCAACAAAGTTTTGAGGAACTCACGCAGCGTTTGCGCAAATTTGAAGACAGCTTGAAGCGGACGATTCTGCGCGCCCCCGCTGACGGAATAATAAAGACCCTTTATGTGACCACCCGGGGCGGCGTGATCCAGGCCGGGCAGACGGTTGTCGATATCGTGCCCGCCGGCGACCGTCTGATCATTGAGGCCAAGCTCCCCACCGGCGATGTCGGCTTCGTGCGCAAGGGACAGAAAGCCAAAATACGGCTGGCCTCGGCGGACGCGGTGCGTTTCGGCGCCATCGAAAGCGAGGTCATCCATGTAAGCCCCGACACCATGATCTCGGAGCAGGGCGCCCCCTATTACAAGGTCAGCATCAATACCGAACAGGACCACTTTGAACGAGGCGGACTGAGGTACGATCTTGTCCCCGGCATGCAGGTGCAATGCGATATCCAGACCGGAACGCGGACGGTTCTTGAATACCTGCTGGACCCGTATATCCGCTCCGCCGGCGCCGCCCTGCGCGAGCGTTAATTAAATCAAGGAATCGAAATAGCTTTTGTGATTTTCTTAAGGTTTGTGTCATTATATCGGGACAGCGTTGTTTCTTTAGTTGATTTGGTTTTAACCCATGGCCTTTTTCTCCAAAACTCCCGACCCGGACAAGAAGCCGAGCGCCGACTCCAAGCCGGTGCGCGAGCATGACCGCATCGAGGGCAAGGGAGAGAAAGTCGCGATCTTGCCGTCAAGCAAGACCTTTAATGTCCTGGACTTCAGCATGGGCGGTTTCTGCATAAAGGGTTACGACGGAAAGCTTCATGGAAATCAGTACCTGGAGTTCAAATTCTTCGGCGCCAAGGACGGCAAGGACGTAAAAACTGAAGGGTTCGCCACCGTGGTCAGGGCCAAGGACGACTTTTTGGCGGTTAAATTTACGCCGCAACCCAGACTGAAACAGTTCTTTCTTGACTACCTTGATTAATCAGGACCTCCTTACTTAAATGGATATCCTGGCCGTTTTCAACGCCAAGGGTGGAGTTGGAAAAACGACGACCGCCGTCAATCTGGCGGCCTGCTTCGCGGCCATGGGACAAAAGGTGCTGCTGATCGACCTCGACGCCCAGGGCAACGCCACCACCGGTCTTGGAATGTCGGAACTTCCGCCGCGCGGCACCTTCGATATAATCACCGGCAACGCCACGCTCGAAGAGGTCAGGCTTTCAACCTTTATGGAAGGCCTTACCCTGATCGGCGCCACCAACAATCTGGCGGCGGTGGACATTGAGCTTTCAAAGGCCGACCGCCGTCACGATTTAATCCGCCAAGTCGTTTCGGCCCATAAGGACACCATCGATATCGTCGTCATGGATTGCCCGCCGTCCTTCGGCGTGATGACCATCAACGCCCTTGTTTCCGCCCACGCCGTGCTGGTGCCGTCTCCGCCGACCCCTTTCGCTCACGACGGCCTCTTGCGCACATGGACGATAATTTCAAGGATGCGCACAACGATGAACCATAGCCTCCGCGTGATAGGGGTGCTGCCCAACTTCCTTCACGGCGGGGAATCAAAGGAAGACGCAGATGCCGTCACCACGGCTTGTGACGCGGACATTCTCTCGGCGATGAAGGCGGAGTTCGGCGATCTGGTGCATCCGGAGGGAATACCGTTAAACACCGAACTGTTCACTTCCGCCGCCTCGAAAGGGGTTCCGGCCTGCGTGCTGGCGCCGGACTCGGCGCCCGGCCGCGCCTATCTGGACGTTGCCGGACGCATTATCCCGGCGGAAGGCTCCGCCGGAACGGATGAACACGCAAAAGAACGAAGCCGCTTTCGCTGTTTCGGGCAAAATGGCCGACCGGACGCCTTGGTCATAAATGCCGCCGCCGAAAAACTGGCCCGATGGCATATAAAAGCGGACGCCCTGGGCCTGCTTTCCAGAAACATCAATATCCCCGGAGTGGATGAGAACGCCCTCGGCATGATACGGCCCAAAGCAATTGCCGACGACGGCGCATCGCAAAAAGTCCGATATTACACTTTGGCTCTGGCATTCATCGGAGTTACATTGCTGGCGGGCGTCATCGGTTTTCTGGCGGGTTGGTTCTTCGTTGACAAACTACCTTGAGCATACCGAAACAAGGGCGGACAGCCGTTCAGCCGCCATCGCCTATTTTCAGAAACTGATCCGCACCGATCCACATGACGGACTCGCCATGCAGGGTCTGGCCGAGACCTTGACCCTTGACGGGCAACATGCGGCCTCTATCCCATGGCATCGGCGGGCATTGGATCGCTATCCCCACTCCGTCACTATCCGCCGAGGACTGGCGGAAGCATTGCTGCGCAAGGAACATTGGGACGAAGGCCGCCGCTTTATCAGCCGGCCCGAAAACCCTTTTGACCCTTCCCTGCCGAAATGGGATGGAACGCCCTTCAACAACGGATGCCTGTTGGCCTACCACCGGCCGGACGATCCCATCGAGCTGACCATTATCGGGCTGGGCTTTGTCGCCCGTTTTGCAAACCACGGATACAAAATGGTCAGTGAATGCCCGTCATCCCTGGCCGGGTTGGTCGCCGGCAAACTGCGAAACGTTGAAATCCTGGAAGCAGATTCCGGACAAACGGCGGCGCGCCTGAAAAAAGGCGACATTTTCGCCTGCGCGGCGCTGGCTGAACTGCCGCTGCTGTCGGGCCGCGATCCCGGCTTTTTGCCGCATTGGCTGACTGACGGCGCCACAGATGATACAAGCGACGACCCGCTCGCCATCGGCATGATCGGCGTCTTTAACAGAAGCGGTCCCGACGCCATCCTGAACGACGAGGTTATGTCCGAACTTGAAATCCTGCTCGGCGACGTCACAACGCAAATTGACGGCGACGGCGACATTGACGGGACGCTTCGTGCTTTCCTGAAAACGGACATGGTGGCGACCGATGATCCGGCGGCGGCGCTTCTTGCAGGCGCCGCCGGAATGCCGGTCGTTCTTTTATTGCCTGAATCGGCGCCATGGTGGTGGGGAGACCGGGCCGACGGCGCCGTTTGGCATTCCCGCCTTTACCCTCTGCGCCGACGGTATGGCGCCGCCGCCGGGGAGACGGCGCGTTTACTCGCCGATATGATTTTACACGTCGCCGCCGCGCCGACCGACCATCCTCAAGCCCGTCTCCTTAATGAAAACCGGAAACTCGCCGAAACGCTGGATATAGTATCTCCCTATCTGGGGGCGATAAACCGGACTGCCGTTAAAACGGAAGAGTTGACGGGCGGCACGCGCAACAAGGTGTTTCGGATTTTCTCTCCGGAGCAAGACCTTGTTCTGCGACTGGGCCGTTTTCCGCAGCCAGGCCCTAAAGACCACGCCAGAGAAATCGCCAACATGACGGTCGCCGCCGGGACGGGGGCGGCGCCGCCCCTTTATTTCGCCGACAGCCTTGACGGAACCATGTTGTCACGATTCATGGACGGCAAGCCGATGACTGCTAAATCCATGCGGCAAATGGAAAACGCCGTAGCCGCCGCCCGGCTGTTCCGCAAAATTCATGCGCTTCCCCCCTTCCGGGGCAGCTATGACATTTTTACCAAGATTGAACAGAAAATGAATCGACTGACCAAGGCAGAATCCGGGCGATTCATGGAGCAGGACAAATCCAATCGGCTGATAAGGCGCATAAGGAAAATTCTGGCCGCCAACGGCGTTCCGGCCTGCCCCGCTCATAACGATCCCCTGTCCCGTAACTTCGTAGCCGACGGCGACGGCCTCGTTCTTCTTGATTGGGAATGTTCGGCGATGGGAGACCCTCATTGGGAAGTGGCGATGTTGTCCTCCCAGGTGGGGATGAAGGGCGACGTCCGCAGCGCCTATCTGGCGGAGTACTTCGGATCAAAAAACCACCCCGCCGTTTCCCGCATACGCTTGTTCGAGGCGGTATGCCGTTATTACTGGCGGATCACCTATTTATGCGAGGATATGGATCAGCCGAACCAAACATCATCGCGCAATGCGGATAAATGGCTGGGCTGGTTCAACGATATCGTTGACGGGGACTCGTTTGAGCAGAGCGTCAAGGCCGCCGAGGATTATCGGTGGCGTCCGCAAGACGGCAATTTCTGATGCCGATCCGGGCGTCTGTTAAATGCGGTCGGATGCGGTTTGATGACGAATTAACCAAGTTAAATGACGTTTTAACCACGTTAGATGACGAATTAACCATGGTGAATCGGCCTTAAGTCATTGATATCAAACAAAACCACCACTAAAAACATCGTAAAATGTCGTCATTTGTCGTCATTTTGCTCCCTAAGCTCTTGATATCAAACAAAGCCACCCCCTCCTGGCCTCCCCCTTCTTAAGAGGGAGGAATTTTTCTCCCTCCCTACCAAGGGAGGGGCAAGAGGAGGTTGTTCCGGCGGTTCAAATCCCCCGCCAAGACCATCACATATTTACAATGCCCAACACCTGCGCCTGCCCCCCGCAAGCCCGCAGCAGGGAACATATAGTGAATATAACCAACGAGGTTACCAAATGCAAGGATTAATATCTTGCCATAGCGCGCCATGAATAAACCGGATTAAACACAGAGGCGCAGAGGCACAGAGGCCGACAACACCCGGCGCATTGACTAAAAGAAGCACCGTTTTATGAATCATACCAGCGGCTTTAAAGAGTGACTCATCGTCAGTGGGTAGAGAAAAATTCCTCCCCCTTGCTTCAAGGGGGAGGTCAGGAGGGGGTAAGAGTAACCTCCCCTGGCCCCTCCTTGGTAAGGAGGGGAAAGTGCCGAGGCCGCTATGGGTCAATAATTATTGCCGCTGGTATCACACAGAGATCACAGTAGGTTTCACCGCGAAGCGTTTGTATCCACATGGATAAGCGGGATGCACAGGATAAAAATGAGGGAAAAATTTTGTTTTTAGTGAGTCTGGACCCTGATCTTTTCGGGCGACGCCGGGGTGACGTATTCGTGAAGAGTGTGTGTTTCCAACTGCGCCGTCGGATCGTGAATGTTTCCTCTTCCCCGGCATGTCGGGCAGAGGACCAGCCCTCTCGCCGTATTGGAGCCTTGAAGCTCATCGGCATATCGCCAACCGCTTCCGCAATCGGGGCAGGGACGGCCTGTCATCGCCAACCTCCTGTTTCCTAACAACCAGAGTGTAGGCCCGCAGGCTTTAAGATTTCGCTAATCGGCGATGACTTTATTCTTTCCGTTGTGCTTGGCCTTGTACATGGCCTCGTCGGCGCGGGCGATTATAGTCTTGGCGGTATCGCCGTCATGCAGGGAAGCGAGGCCGATGGACAAGGTTATTTTGCCCAGGGTTTCGCCGGACGATGTATCCTGGATGCTCTTCTTGGCCAGCATGGCGCGGATTCTTTCGCCGACGACGGCGGCGTTCTTGTGGGATGTGCCGGGAAGAATGGCGGTGAACTCGTCGCCGCCCCAGCGCCCGACGAAATCGCTGTTTTTCAGGTTATAGATGAAGGCCCTGGCGACCAGCTTCAATATCTGATCGCCGGCTTGATGGCCCAGCTTGTCGTTGACTATCTTGAAATCGTCAACATCGCTCATCAGCACCGCCAGTTGGCCTTTCAGCTTTTCGCTCTCTTTCATGAAGGATTCCAGAACCTGCTCGAACCTGCGTCGATTGGCGACCCCGGTCAGCGGATCAAGCATGGCTTCCTTCTTGGTCTCCTCAAGTTGCTTGTTCAGCTCGACGATCTCGTTGCCGTGGCGGTAGATGTGATCGGCAAATTCGCCGCTGATTTTGGATATTTCCTCGATCTGGCTGCGGATGACGTTGACGGCGTCAAAAATAGCGCCGGCATAGATTCTCTCCTTGCCGGATTTGTTCTGATTGTCGAGGAAGTCGGCATTCCCGTCGGCGATGCCGTCCAGCGCGACAAGAACGTCCTTCAGCCCTTCGGTTATGCGCCCGGCGGACTTGTGAAGGTCGATTATGCGATTATCGAAGTCGGTTTTCTTTCTCGTCACAAAATCCCCCTCCCCCAGGGTTCATAGGAACATATCAATAGGGGCGCATAGTTGAAAGCAACTATTCACTCGGCGCCGGCGATCGCCGCGTTAAAGGCCGCGACGGCCGCCGCCGGACCTCCCTTATAGTTCCACACCCCCGATGAGACGGCCAGAAAGTCGGCGCCGGCTTTTATCAGCGGCGCGCAGTTATCGACGGCAATGCCGCCGACGGCGACTGCCGGCACGGTTGTCGTTTCGCTCCAGATTTCAAGAATTTCCGGCGTGACGCGGGTCTTGGGTTGTTTGGTGTCGGTCGTGAAGAAGGCTCCGAAGGCCACATAGTCGGCGCCCTTCTCGGCGGCTTCCATGGCCAGATGGCGCGAATCATGACAGGTAACGCCGACGATGGCGTTGCGGCCGACGGCGAGTCGCGCCTCGTTATAGGACGCGTCCTCTTGGCCGATGTGGACGCCGTCGCAGGCCAGTTCGGCGGCAAGATCGGGTCGGTCATTGAGAATAAAGGCGACGCCGCGTTTTTGGACAAGCGGACGCAAAATATTCGCGGCGCGGCGCACGGCATCGTCGTCTGCGTCCTTCAGGCGAAGCTGCACCGCCGCCACGTCTCCGCCCGCCAACGCCGCCGCCATGATGTCGGCGAAGGAGTCCGGCTCAAACATGGGCGGGGTGATCAGATAAAGGCGGCAGTCGTGCGCATTCATTTCCGTTGTCCGTTTTTGAGCCACTCCCGGCAAGCCATAACGGCGTCATCTTCAAGCAAAAGGTCAAGAGCTTCTTCCTCGCCGTTATCAATGAAGGCCCCCGTTCGTGCGGCGATGTCGGCGATCTTCTTCAGAACTTCCGCCGGCGCATCGACGCTGATTCCTTTGATTCCGCAGCGCAGAGCATACAGCGCCTGACCGGGAGCCTTGCCGCAATCAAGCACCGCAGTGAACGCAACATCCGGGCAGGTTCGCGCCGCCTCGTCGATAATGCGACGGAAAACGGCGGCGCCCAGATAAGCGGCGGCGTTCGGGGCGCTTCTCAAGGTCAGGGCTACCCCCAGCTTTTCGGCGACCGCCATTGCCGCCCTGGCATGCTCAAGGTTGTGAATAATGATGGCGCGGCAGTTCATTTCCTGTCTTTTCCTTCCGCCCCAATATTGCCATATTAATAACTAAGATGTATGTAGGGAAATAGTGTGTCCATCCGCTATATATGGTATATCCATACAGCAGGCGCCTCATTATCTTCTCAAACAAAGGCAAGAGTGGCAAAACATGGCCGGTCATTCCCAATTCAAGAATATCATGCACCGCAAGGGCGTCCAGGACGCCAAGCGCGCTAAAGTCTTCTCCAAACTGATCCGCGAATTGACGACGGCCGCTAAATCCGGCCTTCCCGATCCCGAGATGAATCCACGGCTGCGTACGGCAATCGCGGCGGCCAAGACGGCCAATATGGCCAAGGACACCATGGATCGCGCCATCAAGCGCGGCGCCGGCGACGATGACGGCGTTAACTTCGATGAAGTCCGCTACGAGGGTTACGGCCCCGGCGGCGTCGCCGTCATCGTCGAGGCGTTGACCGACAATCGCAACCGCACGGCGTCGGAGGTCCGTTCCGCCTTTGCCAAACACGGCGGCAACATGGGCGAGGCCGGCAGCGTCGCCTTTATGTTCGAGCATATCGGCCTGATTGCCTATCCTGCGGCGACGGCCGACGCTAACGGCATGTTCGAGGCGGCGCTGGAGGCGGGAGCCGAAGATGTCGCGTCAACGGGTTCCGGCCATGAAATTACCTGCGCTCCCGATGATTTCAGCGCCGTCCGCGACGCCCTGGAGAAAAAGTTCGGCGCCGCCGAGTCGGCGCGGCTGGACTGGAAACCGCTGAATGTCGTCCCGGTGGAAGAAAAAGCCGCTGAAACGCTGTTCAAACTGCTTGATACGCTGGAAGACAGCGACGATGTTCAGCGCGTGGCCGCCAATTTCGAGGTCAGCGAAGAGGTAATGGAACGGCTCAGTTCATGAGATTTCTCGGCATCGACCCCGGTCTCGGCAATACCGGTTGGGGCGTCATCGACGTCGAAGGCAACCGGTTAAGCCATGTCGCCAACGGCGTTATCGGCACCGGCGCCGCCCTGCCTCTGGCCGAGCGGCTGGTGCAGATAAAACAAGGCCTGGAGCGGGTAATTGAAACCTATAACCCTTGCGAGGCGGCGGTGGAGGAAACCTTCGTCAATAACAACCCGGCTTCGACGTTGAAACTGGGACAGGCTCGCGGCGTAGCCATTCTGGTTCCCGCCGACGCCGGTATTCTTGTCGCCGAGTACACTCCAAACCGGATCAAGAAGGCGGTGGTCGGCGCCGGCCACGCCGCCAAGGAACAGATTCAGATGATGGTGCGCATCTTGTTGCCGGGTTGCGATATCGCCTCCGCTGACGCCGCCGACGCTCTGGCCGTGGCTATTTGCCATGCCCATTACAGAGAGACGGCCCGGCGCATCGCGCCGGCGGAGGTCCGCTCATGATCGCCAAGCTGACAGGTTTTATTGATTCCTCGGGCGAGGGCTGGGCCGTCGTCGATGTTTCCGGCGTCGGCTATCTGGTCTTCTGTTCAAGCCGCACCCTGGGACGGCTCATTATCGGAGACGCCGTCAGTTTGTTCGTCGAGACCCATGTGCGCGAGGATCACATTCATCTCTACGGC
>MIAA01000001.1:74377-77517 GCA_001830425.1 Rhodospirillales bacterium RIFCSPLOWO2_02_FULL_58_16 | reverse complement strand
TCATCTCTACGGCTTTATGGATGAAAGCGAACGCGACTGGTTCAGGCTGCTGACCACGGTGCAGGGGGTGGGGGCAAAAGTCAGTCTGGCCATTCTTTCGGCGCTCGGCCCCAATGAATTGGCCGACGCCATTGCCGTAGGCGACTGCGCCGCCGTCACCCGCGCCGCCGGCGTCGGGCCTAAACTGGCGACCAGAATCATCAGCGAACTCAAGGATAAAGCCGGCGCTATTGCTCTCGGCGCTCATGCGCGGATCGGCGGCGCAACGGCGACCGCGCCCATAGGCGGGGCCATGGCGGACGCCGTCTCGGCCCTGGTCAACCTCGGCTACGGCGTCTCCGAGGCGCATGCGGCGCTGGCCCGCGCCTGCGGCGGCCTGGGTCCGCAGCCCGCCGTCGAGGATTTGATCAGAGCCGGACTTTCCGAACTCGGCGCCGGAGAACATAGGCGATGAATGACGCCGACCGCATGGTAGCCCCCGAGCAGACGGAAAAAGACCGGATCGAGTCCTCGCTGCGGCCGCTGACGCTGGACGATTTTATCGGCCAGGAGCAGGTGCGCGGCAATCTCAAGGTCTTCATCAAGGCGGCGCGCGCTCGCGGCGAGGCCATGGATCACGCGCTGTTCTACGGGCCTCCGGGACTGGGCAAGACGACTCTGGCTCATATCGTCGCCCGCGAACTGGGCGTCGGCTATCGCGCCACTTCGGGGCCGGTCATCGTCAAGGCCGGAGATTTGGCGGCGATCCTCACCAACCTGCAACCCCGCGACGTTCTGTTTATTGACGAAATCCATCGTCTTAACCCGGCTGTCGAGGAAATCCTCTATCCGGCGATGGAGGACTTTCAGCTTGACCTGATCATCGGCGGGGGGCCGGCGGCGCGCTCGGTGCGCATCGACCTGCCGCCGTTTACCCTGATCGGCGCCACCACCCGCACCGGGCTGATCACCGGCCCGCTGAGGGAACGCTTCGGCATTCCCATGAGAATGGTTTTCTACAGCCCCGAGGAACTGAAGCGGATCATCGCCAGGGGCGCCGGTCTGCTGGGGCTTGATCTGAAACCCGAAGGCGCCGCCGAAATTTCCAGGCGCTCGCGCGGCACCCCCCGCGTCGCCGGGCGGCTGCTGCGCCGGGTGCGCGACTTCGCCGTCGTTGACGGCATTACCGAAGTCGATGCCGAGGCCGCCGACAAAGCCCTCAATCGCCTTGAAGTTGACCAATGCGGTCTGGACGCCATGGATCGGCGCTATCTCCGCTGCATCGCCGACAACTACGGCGGCGGCCCGGTGGGGGTGGAGACGCTGGCGGCGGCGTTGTCCGAACAGCGCGACACCATCGAGGAGGTGATCGAGCCTTACCTTATCCAGCAGGGGTTGCTGATGCGGACGCCGCGCGGACGCGCCCTGGCGGTTAGGGCTTACGCTCATCTGGGCCTTGCGGCCCCGTTATCGGCGGAACAGTTGAATTTGACGGCGGAGGCCGACGAATGAACGCTCATGTGTTTCCCGTACGGGTCTATTACGAGGACACCGACGCCGGCGGCATCGTCTATTACGCCAACTACCTCAAATTCGCCGAGCGGGCGCGCACCGAGATGCTGCGCGATCTGGGCGCCGAAAATTCAAAGATCATGAAAAGCGACGGCATCGTCATGGCGGTGCATCACTGCTCGGCGGATTACTTGAAACCGGCCCGTCTTGACGACATGCTGGCGGTCCATACCCGACTCGTTAAGATAGGCGGCGCTTCGCTGCATCTTGACCAGACGGTGGTCCGCGACGGAGAAGATATAGCGCGGATGAAAATTCGTCTTGTCTGCATGACTTTGGCGGGAAGCTCCGCCCGCTTGCCCGAAAATTTGAGGCTTTTGTTTAATAATTACATCAATAATGAACAGGTGTGAATGATGGAAAACAACGTAATTGACGCCGTTTCGCTCGGCGGCTCCACCGCTCTGGATTTTTCCATAATGGCCCTGTTCCTGAAGGCCGACCCCATCGTCAAATCGGTTATCGCCGTCTTGTTGCTGGCGTCGATCTGGTGTTGGGCGATCATCTTCCAGAAGATTCTGGGAATACGCCTTCTGAACGCCGGGGCCGCCAATTTCGAAACCGCTTTTTGGTCGGGCGGTTCGCTGGATGATCTGTATGACCGCATCTCCGGACAGCCGCGTGATCCCATGTCGGCGGTTTTCGTCGCCGCCATGCGCGAGTGGCGGCGCACTCCGGGAGGCGCGACAAGCGGTTCGATGGACAACAAGCGCGTCGGCGTCGGCGGTCGGGTCGAGCGGGTCATGCAGATTACCGTGACCCGCGAGATGGATCGCGCCGAGCGCCACCTGACCTTCCTCGCCACCACCGGCTCGACGGCGCCGTTCATCGGCCTGTTCGGCACGGTATGGGGCATCATGAACAGCTTCCAGGCTATCGCCCAGTCCAAGAACACTTCGCTGGTGGTGGTCGCGCCGGGCATCGCCGAGGCTTTGTTCGCCACGGCGCTGGGGCTGCTGGCGGCGATTCCGGCGGTGGTCGCCTACAATAAGATTTCCAAGGACCTGGACCGCTACGCCACCCGGCTGGACAGTTTTGCCGGAGAGTTCTCCGCCATCCTGTCGCGTCAGATGGATGAAAAGAGTTAGTCCATGTCATTTTCATCGCAAGGCGGATCGCGCCGCTACACGCAACGCAACGCTCACCGACCGATGAGCGATATCAACGTCACTCCCATGGTCGACATAATGCTCGTGCTGCTGATCATCTTTATGGTGGCGGCGCCGCTGCTTACCGTGGGGGTGACGGTGGATTTGCCCAAGACGGCGGCGTCGGCGATTCCCGGACAGGACGAACCGCTGGCTATTTCGATAAAAGCCGACGGCAGCATCCACCTTCAGGAAACCCCGGTCGAGATCGACGCCCTGGTCCCGCGTCTGAACGCCATCACCAACAACAACCCGGACCTGCGTATTTTCATCCGGGGCGACAAGGCCATCGACTACGGGCGGGTAATGCAGGTGATGGGCGTCGTCAACGCCGCCGGCTTCAAGAAGGTGGCCCTGGTGACCGAGCAGGCCGTTGTCAAAAAGAAAAAAGGAAAGTAGGCGGCGTTAATGCGCAACAGCTTCTTCTTTTCGGCGTTGCTC
>MIAA01000001.1:71456-74353 GCA_001830425.1 Rhodospirillales bacterium RIFCSPLOWO2_02_FULL_58_16 | reverse complement strand
CCAACGCGCCGCCGCCCGAGGCGCCGAAGGAGACCCCGAAAGCCAAAGAACCGCCGCCGCCGCCCGAGCCGCCGAAGGTAGTGGAAACGCCGCCGCCGCCGCCGATGCCCGCGCCGAAGCCGGAACCGGAACCGGAAGTCGCCGCCGTGCCGCCGCCGCCGGAGCCTAAACCGCAGGCGAAACCCGCGCCCTTGCCGAAAGAAGAACCCAAGCCGGCGGCGCCGCCAAAGCTCGCCGACAAAAAACCCAAGCACAAGCCCAAGCCGCCTGACCGGTTCGCTTCCGCATTGAAGGACCTGGCCAAAGAGCTTAAGAAGGCGGAGCCGGCGTCGCCCGCCAAGAAAGAGGCGGAGAAAAAGGAAGCCTTTGAAACACAAATCGCCAAAGCCCTGTCTTCCAAGCCGCGCCAACACGACCCGTCGCTGCCGGTCAGCATCAGCGAAATCGACATGGTGCGCAAACAGATCGAGAAATGCTGGAACCTGACATCGGGAGCCAAAAACGCGGAAGACCTGATTATTGAAATAAAAGTCGAAATGAACGCCGACGGCACGGTGCGCTCTGCCGATATCGTTGATAAGGGCCGTATGCAAAGAGACTCTTTTTTCAGCGCGGCGGCGGAAGGCGCCCTGAGAGCGGTCTTGAATCCAAACTGCCAACCGTTCAAGCTCTCGCCGGAAAAATATGACCAATGGAAGACAATGACGTTAAACTTCAATCCCAAGGAGATGCTTTGAATGAGATACGGCTGGATCACGGCGCTTGTTGTGCTTTCCCTCTTCAGCGGGGCGTGGCCGGCCGCCGCCGAGTTGAAAATCGACATCACTCGCGGCACGGTGGAGCCGCTGCCCATCGCCGTAGTCGATTTCTCCGGCAACACTCCTGATGACGCCCGTTTCGGCAAGGATATATCCGGCGTCATCGCCGATGACCTCGAACGTTCGGGGTTGTTCAAGCCCATCGACAAACGCGCTTTTATCCAGACCGACATGGCTCTCAATACGTTGCCGCGCTTCGGCGACTGGCGGGTGATCAACACCCAGGCTCTGGTCCAGGGAAGGGCCGCCATCGCTCCCGACGGCCGGCTGAAGATCGAGTTTCGGCTGTGGGACGTGTTCGCCGAGCGCCAGATGGTGGGACTGGTCTACTTCACCATACCCGACAACTGGCGGCGCGTCAGTCACATCATCGCCGACGCCATATACAAGCGCATCACCGGCGAAGAGGGCTATTTTGACACCCGCGTCGTCTATATCGCCGAAAGCGGCCCGGCCATCCGCCGGATCAAGCGGCTGGCGATCATGGACCAGGACGGCGAGAATCACCGCTTCCTCACCGACGGCTCGTCGCTGGTGCTGACGCCTCGTTTCTCCCCGGCCATGCAGGAGATCACCTACATGTCCTATTACGGCAACCTGCCCCGCGTTTATCTGTTTAATATCGACAACGGCCGTCAGGAGGTGCTGGGGGACTTTCCGGGCATGACCTTCGCGCCCCGTTTTTCCCCCGACGGCAAGAAGGTCATCATGAGCATGGCCAAGGACGGCAATTCCGAGATATACGTTATGAACCTCGGAACCCGCGTCGTAACCAAACTGACCAACCATTCCGCCATCGACACCTCGCCCAGCTATTCCCCCGACGGATCGCAAATAACCTTCAATTCCGACCGGGGAGGAACGCAGCAGCTATACACCATGGACGCCGACGGTCAGAATGTGCAGAGGATCAGCCACGGCGAAGGCCGCTACGCTACGCCTGTGTGGTCGCCGCGCGGCGACTTGATCGCCTTCACTAAAATGACCAAGGGACGCTTCTTCATAGGGGTGATGCGCACCGACGGCAGCGGCGAACGCCTGCTCGTCGAGGATTTTCTGGTGGAGGCGCCGACCTGGGCGCCCAACGGGCGCGTTTTGATGTTCTTCCGCCAGCAACGCATGGAGGCTAATAAAGGCGGCGGCGCCCAACTGTATTCAATTGACCTTACCGGACACAACGAGCGCGTAGTCATAACGCCGGTGGATGCCTCGGACCCGGCGTGGTCCCCCTTGATTCCCAACTAAATGACCACTTGAAAGTAAAAAAACGCTCATTTATAGATGCGATCTTGTAAATAACTCTTGGAATTTCCCATTTTTTTCTTTACGACTAAGAGTTTGAACATAAGATGATAGCTTGCACGGGCGTTCTGCCAATGCTTTCGTGTCTGTGGAGGCGGTAGCTGATCTGTTTCGGCGCCGCTGTCGTACCAGTCAAAAGTTCCGATGAGAGGGATATATAATGCGTTTTAAGTTTTTGAGCCTAATCGCGGCTGCGGCTTTAGTCTCCGCTTGCCAAACTGCACCGGATGAGAAAGCAGGTGCCACCGGCGGCGGGAGCGCCCCGGCTGCTGCAAGCGGCGCCGCCGGCGCGCCCACAAAAGGTTCGCAAGAAGATCTTACGATTTCTGCGGGCGACCGTGTCCACTTTGATTTTGATAAGTTCAATCTGGACGCTGGCGACAAAGCGACCCTGGACAAGCAGGCTGCATGGTTGAAAAAGAATGCGGCGGTCAGCATTACCGTTGAGGGCCATTGCGACGAACGCGGCACTCGTGAGTACAATCTGGCTCTGGGCGAGCGCCGCGCCAACTCCGTCAAGGACCACTTGGTGGCGGCAGGCGTCGGCGTTGCGCGCATCAAGATGATTTCCTACGGTAAGGAACGTCCTGTAGCCGTCGGTTCCAATGAGGAAGCATGGGCGCAGAATCGTCGCGCGGTAACCAAGGTTAATACCCCCGGCGGTTGATTGCCGTCGCTCTTTATCGGGGTTTTTTTTCGGCGCTTGCCTTACCGGGTTTATCCGGCGTGGGCAAGCGCCGTAATTTTGCCTAAATGAGATGTACAATGGCTGACGCC
>MIAA01000001.1:42531-71387 GCA_001830425.1 Rhodospirillales bacterium RIFCSPLOWO2_02_FULL_58_16 | reverse complement strand
CGACCCTGGGGGGAGCGCCGCAAGCCTCGGCGCAAAGCGGCGATGTGCAATCCCTTATCGACCGCATCAACCGCCTGGAACAGGATATCAGAACTCTCAATATCCAGCTTTCACGAGGGGGAACTCCGGGAAAGGATGCCGTGCTGTTGTCATCCGGTTCGGCCACCACCCATTTGGAAGATCGGCTGACGATATTTGAGGAGGAACTGCGCGCCGTTACCGGCAAGATCGAAGACCTTTCCTATAAAATTGATCAGGTCGGCCGGCGTCTTGATAAGATGGTCGGCGACGTTGATTATCGTCTCGGTTCACTTGAAAAATCCCGGGGAACCCCGGCGGCTCAGGACGAAGCGGCGCAAAATGACGCCGCTCAGGCCTCGGCTCCGCCGAAAGTGAGCGCCGCGCCCACGCCGCCTTCCGTGCAAACCGGCGAAGCGCCGGGGACTCTCGGCGCGAGCGGCGGGAAGGCGGCTCCGCCGGCGGCTGAAAAATCGCAGCAATCGGCATCCACGGGTAAGAGTATGCCCAAGGGCACCCCGCAGGAACGCTATGACCGCGCTTTTGATCTTCTTCGTCAGTCTAAGTATGACGACGCCGCCGCCGCCTTGCGGGAGTTCCTGGAAACCGGCGGCGACGACCCCCTGGCCGGCAATGCCAATTACTGGCTGGGCGAGACTTATTATGTGCGCGAAGACTTCAGAACCGCCGCGCAGGTTTTTATCGAGGGCTATCAGAAATACCCTAAGAGCGCCAAGGCTTCCGACACCCTTCTTAAGCTGGGCATGTCGCTGGCGAAAATCGACAAGAAGAATGAAGCCTGCACCACTTTCGCCAAATTGTTGAGCGACTTCCCCAAGATGTCCGATGCCCTCGGCAAGCGGGTGGCCAAGGAGCGTCAGGCCAACGGCTGCAAGTAGTGGCGTCTGATAATCCGGTTTCCGATGAAGACTTCAGCGCCATGATGGCGGCGGTCGGCCCCTTCGAGGCCGATCCTCATTTGGCGGTGGCGGTTTCAGGCGGAGGCGACAGCATGGCCCTCTGTTTGTTGGCCGATGCCTGGGCGCGGGCGCGGGGAGGAAAGGTCAGCGCCCTGACCGTTGACCATGGGCTGAGGCCCGAATCCGCCGTCGAGGCCGCAATGACGGGCCGTTGGCTCGGCTCACGCGGCATTGACCATCACATTCTTTGCCGGCAGGGACCTAAGCCCCTTTCAGGGATTCAGGAGGCGGCCCGCGAAGCCCGCTATGACCTTATGTGCGCATGGGCCGGCGAGGCCGGCGTACTGCATCTGCTGGTTGCCCACACCGTGGAAGACCAGGCCGAGACCTTTCTTTTGAGGCTGGAGCGGGGCAGCGGCATTGACGGCCTTTCGGCGATGGCGGCGGTGCGCGAAACCCCTTTTGTGAGATTGGTCCGTCCCCTTCTCGGCGCATCGCGGGAGCGGCTTAGAGACACCCTGAAAGTCATGGATCAGGATTGGATCGAGGACCCCGCCAACCTGGATGCGCGTTATGCCAGGACTCACCTTCGCGCCGCCGTAAGAGCCTTGGCCGGGAGGGGACTTAACCCTGAACGTTTGGCGGCAATAGCCAAGGGCATGGGGCATTTGCGCATGACCATGGAAGACGCCGTTTCCTCCTTGCTGGCGCAATGTTGCGCCATTTGCCCGGCGGGTTATGCTTATGTGGACGGGACCGTGCTGGCGAGGGCGGCGCCGGAGGCGTCATTGCGGGCGTTGGCGCGGATTCTGGGTTGTATCGGCAGGAAGGCTTATCCGCCGCGCCGGGAAAAGCTGGAATTTCTCCACGGCCTGATTATCGGGGGAACTTTTTCGTCCGCCCGCACCCTCGCCGGTTGCCGCATTTTGCCGCCGTCGGGAAAATCGGACAAGATTGTTATTTGCCGGGAAAAGCGCGGCGCCGAAATTGCCTTTAATCCGTTAAAAAGCATTTCAGGCGTAGGCTTTTTCCTTGTTTAAGCTTTTTTTGATTACTATCTCTTCGATGTGGTAAGAGTTTGACGTTTGGAATCCTCCGGGAAGGAAAAAGATTTGAACTTCAGTAAGAATTTGGCTCTGTGGGCGATTGTCGCGTTGCTGGTGTTCGCGCTGTTCAACCTGTTTCAGGGAACGGCGCCGCGAGGACCGCAGAAGCATCTGTCATTTTCGGAATTCCTGAGCAACGTCGAAAGCGGCGAAGTCCGCGACGTCAATATCCAGGGGCAGGCCGTTACCGGCCACTTCCGCGACGGCGCCGCCTTCGGCACCTTCACCCCCAATGACCCCACCATGATTCCCAACCTCACCAGGAAAGGCGTACTGATCTCGGTGACGCCGTCCGAGGACGGATCGCCCACCCTGTGGGGAGTCGTCATCTCGTGGTTCCCCATGCTGTTGCTGATCGGCGTGTGGATTTTTTTCATGCGCCAAATGCAGGGCGGCGGCGGCAAGGCCATGGGCTTCGGCAAATCAAAGGCCAAGATGCTGACCGAAAAGACCGGGCGAATCACCTTCGAGGACGTCGCCGGCATCGACGAAGCCAAGCAGGAGCTTGAGGAAATTGTCGATTTCCTCAAGGACCCGCATAAATTTCAGCGTCTCGGCGGCAAGATTCCCAAGGGATGCCTTTTGGTAGGCCCGCCGGGCACCGGCAAGACTTTGCTGGCGCGGGCCATTGCCGGAGAGGCCAACGTTCCGTTCTTTACTATTTCAGGCTCCGACTTTGTCGAGATGTTTGTCGGCGTCGGCGCCTCCCGTGTCCGCGACATGTTCGAGCAGGGCAAGAAAAACGCGCCCTGCATCATCTTTATCGACGAGCTTGACGCGGTGGGTCGTCATCGCGGCGCCGGTCTGGGCGGCGGTAACGACGAACGGGAACAGACCCTCAATCAATTGCTGGTGGAGATGGACGGTTTCGAGACCAATGAAGGCGTGATCCTGATCGCCGCCACCAATCGGCCCGACGTTCTCGATCCGGCGCTGCTCAGGCCCGGACGCTTCGACCGTCAGGTGGTGGTGCCTAATCCCGACATCATCGGCCGTGAGAAGATTCTCAAGGTCCATATGCGTAAACTGACGATGGCTCCCGACGTCAACCCCCGCACTATCGCTCGCGGCACGCCCGGTTTTTCCGGCGCCGATCTCGCCAATCTGTGCAACGAGGCGGCGCTGCTGGCGGCGCGGGCCTCCAAGCGCGTGATCACCATGTCCGACTTCGAGGCCGCCAAGGACAAGGTGATGATGGGCGCCGAACGCCGCTCGATGGTGATGAGCGAGGATGAGAAGAAACTGACCGCCTACCACGAGGCGGGCCATGCTCTGGTCGGTATTAACATGCCCAAGCACGATCCCCTGCATAAGGTGACCATTATCCCTCGCGGCCGCGCCCTCGGCGTCACCATGAACCTGCCGGAGAAGGACAGATACACCTACTCCAAAGCTGAATTGATATCGAAGCTGGCCAGCATGTTCGGAGGCCGTCTCGCCGAGGAAATCGTCTTCGGCGCCGACAACATCACCACCGGCGCCGGCAACGATATCAAACAGGCCACCGAATTGGCCCGGCGCATGGTCACCGAGTACGGCTTCAGCGAACGGCTGGGCGCCCTTCGCTACTCGGAGAATGAAGAGGAAGTCTTTCTCGGTCATTCGGTGACCCAGCGCAAGAACGTATCCGATGCCACCGCCAAGATCATTGATGAAGAAATCCGCGCCCTTATCGACAATGCCGAGAATACGGCTCGCAGGATTCTGACCGATAAACGTGAACAGCTTGAAATCATCGCCCAGGCGCTGCTGGAGCATGAAACCTTGTCCGGCGAGGAAGTGGACGCCCTGCTGAGAGGCGAGCGCATAATCCGCCCCGATGAAAGAGACATGCCCCCGGAAGGCATGCGCAAAGCCTCCGTGCCGACCAGCGGCAAGGTCAAGAGCGTCCCTCCGCCGGGACTCGATCCCGAACCACAGATCGGATAATGATTCGTTATTCCTTTGCCGGCCTGACGCTTGAGCCGAAGCGTCCGCTGGCGATGGGGGTGATCAACGTGACGCCGGACAGTTTCTCCGACGGCGGCGAAGCGTTTCGTCATGAGGCCGCCATTGCCCGAGGCCGGGAGATGATTAAAGACGGGGCAAGCATTCTCGACATCGGCGGCGAGTCCACCCGTCCCGGCGCGGTGCCGGTTTCTGTTGAACAGGAACTTGACCGGGTAATTCCGGTGATCGGCGCTTTGGCCGGTCAGGGGGCGGTTATTTCCATCGACACCCGCAAGGCCGAAGTCATGGAAGCGGCGCTGAAAGCCGGCGCCGATATCATTAACGACATCACCGCGCTCGGCGGCGATGCGCGCTCCTTGGCGACGGCGGCGGCCGGCAATGCTTCGGTGATCCTGATGCATATGCAGGGCGAACCCGGCCATATGCAGGATGATCCCCGCTATCAGGACGCGCCTCGGGAAATCATGGAATATCTGGCGGGCCGCATCGCCGTCTGCGAGGCGGCGGGGATAAAGCGGAGCCGCATCGCCGTCGATCCCGGTATCGGTTTCGGCAAGACCGCCCGCCACAACATGGAAATCCTCAACCGCCTGGACGAGTTTAGCCGACTGGGCTGTGCGCTGGTTCTCGGCGTTTCGCGCAAGAGATTCATCGCCGCCCTCAGCCGTAACGAGCCTCCCGAGGCGCGTCTCGCCGGTTCCCTGGCGGCGGCGCTGGCCGGGGCGGAGCGCGGCGTTCATATCCTGCGCGTCCACGACGTTGCCGAGACCATGCAGGCGCTTAAGGTGTGGCGGGCGATAGCGGACGGCGGGCCCTGAAAAAATAGGAAATAAAAAGTTAGTCACATCCGATTATATTCGGCGCTAAACTGACCATCCGCTTATGGAGATGATATGGCACGCAAATTGTTCGGCACCGACGGAATTCGCGGCGAGGCCAACAGGGAGCCGATAACCGCCGAGACCGCCCTCAAGGTAGGCATGGCGGCGGCCCTGCAATTCACTCGCGGCGACCATCAGCACCGGGTGGTCATCGGCAAGGACACCCGTTTGTCCGGCTACATGATCGAGCCGGCTTTGACCTCCGGGTTTATCTCCATGGGCATGGACGTGATTTTGGTCGGGCCGATGCCGACGCCGGCCGTCGCCATGCTGACAACCAGCCTGAGGGCCGATCTCGGAGTGATGATCTCGGCCTCCCACAACCCCTATCAGGATAACGGCATCAAGTTGTTCGGCCCCGATTCCTACAAGCTGTCGGACGAGGCGGAAGCCGAGATCGAAGGGCGCATCGACAACGGCCTCAGCGGCGAGTTGGCGGCTCCCGACAAGCTGGGCAAGGCGATGCGCCTGGATGACGCCCAGGGGCGCTATACCGAGTACGTCAAGCAGACCTTTCCCAAGGGACGGCGGCTGGACGGCCTCAAGGTGGTTATTGATTGCGCCAACGGCGCCGCCTACAAGGTGGCCCCCGAGGTGCTGTGGGAGCTGGGCGCCGAGGTGATCTCCATCGGCGTCAATCCCGACGGCTTCAATATCAACAAAGGCTGCGGCTCCACCTGCACCGAAACCATGCAGGCCGCCGTCGTCGCCCACAACGCCGACCTCGGCATTTCCCTGGACGGCGACGCCGACAGGGTGCTGATCGCCGACAATGAAGGCAAGCTGATCGACGGCGATCAGATCATGGCTCAGGTCGCCCTTCACTGGCAGGCCGACGGGCGGCTCAAAGGCGGCGGCGTAGTCGCCACCGTCATGTCCAATCTGGGACTGGAACGCTGCCTGGAAAAAGCCGGCCTGTGTTTGATCCGCACGCCGGTGGGCGACCGCTATGTGCTTGAGCATATGCGTCGGCACGGGTTCAACCTGGGCGGCGAGCAATCCGGGCATGTCATCCTCGGCGACTACAGCACCACCGGCGACGGCCTGATCGCGGCGTTGCAGGTGCTGGCGGTGCTGGTTCAGTCGGGACGCCCGGCCGGCGAGGTCTGCCGCGTCTTTACGCCCTTGCCCCAATTGTTAAAGAACGTCCGCTACAACGGCGGCAAGCCGCTGGAACAGGCCGCCGTCAAGAAAGCCGTCGCCGCCGCCGAGAAACGCCTCAAGGGAACCGGGCGGCTGCTTATCCGCCCCTCGGGAACCGAGAACCTGATCAGGGTCATGGCCGAAGACGAGAACGAGAATCTGGTGGCCGAGGTGGTCAACGACATTTGCGCCGTCATCGAACAGAACAACCATTGAAAGGCCGCGTTCTGATCATAGCCGGCTCGGATTCCGGCGGCGGGGCGGGCATCCAGGCCGACATCAAGACGGTTACCGCGCTCGGCGCTTTCGCCATGACGGCGGTGACGGCGCTTACCGCCCAGAACACCAGGGGCGTCTCCGCCATCCATGATGTTCCCGCCGCCTTCGTCGTTGACCAGATGAGAGCCGTGCTTTCCGACATCGGCGCCGACAGCGTCAAGACAGGCATGTTGCACCGCGCCGATATTATCGAGGCGATCGCCGACGCGCTGGAGGCCGAATGTTCCCGCATCCCCATCGTCATCGACCCGGTGATGACGGCCAAGGGCGGCCACGCCTTGCTGGAGGAGCAGGCCGTGCGCGCGCTCAAATCGCGCCTGCTTCCCCTGGCCGGCGTGCTGACTCCCAACATTCCCGAAGCCGAGGCCTTGACCGGCATGAAGATTAACAATCACGATGACGCCCGCCGGGCGATCCGTTTACTGGCCGCCCTCGGCCCCCGAGCGGTGCTGCTGAAAGGCGGACATCTGGCCGGAGACATGATCATCGACCTGCTGCTTGCCGACGGCGAACTCCACGTCTTTGAAGACCCCAGAATCAATACCCGAAACACTCACGGCACAGGCTGCACCCTGGCCTCCGCCGTCGCCGCCGGTCTGGCTCAGGGAAAGACGGTCAAGGACGCGGTAAAGACGGCCCGCGCCTATGTGCAAGAAGCCATCCGCACGGCCCCCGGCCTCGGCGGCGGCCACGGCCCCCTGAACCACGCCCACACGGTGAAGCCTTTTACCGGGTAGTCGGTTCCAATTGATCGGGATATGATTTAGTAACGGCATTCGGAAATAGGGAAACTGTTTTATGGATCGAATACGCATCCGTGGCGGCGTTCCGCTTAAGGGAGTCATTCACATCGGCGGCGCCAAGAACGCGGCGTTGCCGCTGATGGCGGCCTGCCTGCTGACGGATCAGACGCTGACGCTGGCCAACCTGCCGCATCTGGCGGATATCGCCACCATGACCCATTTGCTGGCGGAGCTTGGGGTAAAGGTCAGCATGAACGGCGCGGCGTTAAACGGCGGTCCCGCCGGGCGCGTTTGCAACTTCACCGCCGCCGATATCTCGGGAACCACGGCGCCGTATGAGCTTGTGCGCAAGATGCGGGCCTCGGTGCTGGTGCTGGGGCCGCTGCTGGCGCGTTATGGCCATGCCCGCGTTTCCTTGCCGGGAGGCTGCGCCATCGGCACCCGGCCCATTGATCTGCACCTTAAGGCCCTGGCCCGGCTCGGCGCCGAGATTGAATTGAAGGAAGGCTATATCACCGCCTCTGCCCCCGACGGCCTGAAAGGCGCTCATGTGGTTTTCCCCATGGTCACGGTGGGCGGCACCGAGAATCTGCTGATGGCGGCGTCTCTGGCCGAAGGCGAGACTGTTCTTTCCAACGCGGCGCGGGAGCCGGAGGTGGCGGATTTGGCCCGCTGTCTGGTCGCCATGGGCGCCGATATCGAGGGCATCGGCGCCGACACTATCCGCATCAGAGGCGTTGAGCGTCTGCACGGCGCCGAACATACGGTAGTGGGCGACCGCATCGAAACCGGAACCTATGCCGTGGCGGCGGCCCTTACCGGCGGCGATCTGGAGCTGATCGGCGGCCGCCTTGATCTGATCGAGGCGGTGGCGAACACCATGGTCCAGGCCGGCGCCGAGATCGCCGCAACCGAAGGCGGATTGCGCGTCTCGCGCACCAACGGCGCCTTGAAGGGCGTCGATATCATGACCGAGCCTTTTCCCGGCTTCCCGACCGACATGCAGGCCCAGCTTATGGTGCTGATGGCCGTCGCCGACGGCGCTTCGATGATTACCGAAACCATTTTTGAAAACCGCTTCATGCATGTGCCGGAACTGTGCCGCATGGGCGCCAACATCAATGTCCACGGGGCCTCGGCCATTGTTCGCGGGGTAGGGGCGCTTTGCGGCGCCCAGGTGATGGCCACCGACCTGCGCGCTTCCGTGTCGCTGGTGCTGGCGGGGCTGGCGGCCGAGGGCGAGACCGTGGTCAACCGCGTCTATCACCTGGATCGCGGCTATGAGCGGCTTGAGGAAAAGATGTCCGCCTGCGGCGCAAAAATCGAACGCATCAAGGGCTGAGATGATAGCAAGACTGCTGCTGACGTCGGCATTCATCGGCGTCGTCATGGCCTCAAACGCCTTGGCCCTGAATTTCAAAACGGAACTGGTGGTGAAACACCGGGGCATCGTGCTGGCCGCCGTGCCTGCCGACCCCGAAGGCGACTACGACACCAAACCCCTCGGCCTGAAGGAGGGCCTTGAAAATATAGCCAAGGCGCTGGATATCATTTACGCCAAATCGCCGTTCAGCGCCTCCATGCTGGAAACCCTGAAGCAGAACGGCGAGGTCATCCTGGTTTACAACCCCGATCACGAGGCGGGAAAAAAGGATGTTTTCGCCCTGGCCACGTTTTACCCGAGCTTTTTCAAGAAAAACGGCGAGAACGGAAAATCCAACCAGTTCCTGGCGGCGATCGGACCCCATGCCGTCAAATGGCCGGCGGAAGAGCTGGCGATGATCATCGTTCATGAACTGGTCGGCCACGGAATTCAACACCTGAACGGGCGGCTGGATTACGTCCGCGTGCTGGACCTTGAGTGCGCCGCCAATCTTTACAGCGAGAACTTCTACCAGGACCTGGGGATCGATAAAAAATCCAAGGATGTGGTTAATTTCCGCAAGGGACTGGAGGAGCGCTGGTGCTCTGATTTCAAAACATACATGCGGCAAAAGACCCCGTCGCAAATGGCGTTGTGGGACGTTATTGATCCCGACGTGCCCAAGCTGCTGGATATCTTTGACGCCTATGCCGACGATCTGCGCAAGACGGGGGTCTCCGGGAAGGCGATTGACGCCGCCAAGAAGCTGCACCGGGAAGAAAAACGCAAAGCGCAAGGCAACGGGCATGCCGAGTGATCGGCATGCCCGAGCCTATTCAAGAACGGCTATTGTCCGGTTGGCCGGGAATCAGTCGAGGGCGACCAGATTCTCCGCAGAACTCTTGCCCTTGTCGCCGGGGACGAGTTCGTACTCGACCTTTTGTCCTTCCCGAAGAGTGGTAAGTCCGGCCTTTTGAACGGCAGAGATATGGACGAAGGCGTCCTTATCGCCGCTTTCAGGCTCAATGAAACCGAAACCCTTGGTGGGGTTGAACCATTTAACAGTACCAGTTGGCATATCGTATTCTCTCTTATAAAAAGTAGTCCGCAGAGCGGCAGGTTGGTCACTAGAAGGTCATTCTCTTAGCATATAATTTACAAGAGTCATACGAAATATACCGTATCCCTTTATAATGTGTTTGCTGGCAGAGCGCGGCGAAACATTATAGAACCTATCCACCTTCCCGGTTAAAGGGTGTGTCGATGCCCAAAATTCTTGATGTTCTTGATCCCGGCTTTCACGCCGGACTGAAGAATATGCTCGCCGCCAGGCGCGAGGCGGACGAAGATATCGGCGAGGCGGTGAGGTCGATCATTGCCGACGTCAGGGAAAACGGCGACGAGGCGTTGATCGCCTTGACCGCGCGTTTTGACGGCTTTGCGCCGACGGCCCGGTCATTGCGCGTCACCGCTGAAGAACTGGAGCAGGCCGCCGAAAAATGCGAGCCGGGAACGATTGAAGCGCTGAAAATAGCGGCGGCGCGAATTGCCGACTTTCATCGCCGCCAGCTTCCAGAAGACATGGACTACGTTGACGACCAGGGAGTCAGGCTGGGACTGCGCTGGAAGCCGATGTCTTCGGTGGGGATTTATGTTCCCGGCGGCGCCGCCGCCTATCCGTCGTCGGTGCTGATGAACGCCATTCCCGCCAGGACGGCCGGCGTGGAGCGTCTGGCCATGGCGACGCCGACGCCCGGCGGCGTTCACAATCCGCTGGTGCTGGCCGCCGCTCATCTGGCCGGGGTTGACGAAGTCTACAGTGTCGGCGGCGCCCAGGCGATAGCGGCGCTGGCCTACGGCACGAAAACCATTCCCGCCGTTCATATGATCGCCGGCCCCGGCAACGCCTATGTGACGGAGGCCAAGCGTCAGATGTTCGGGATCGTCGGCATCGACATGATCGCCGGCCCCTCGGAGATTCTGGTCGTCGCCGACAATCTTAACGATCCGGCGTGGATTGCCGCCGACCTTCTCTCCCAGGCCGAGCATGACGCCGCCTCGCAATCAATCCTGGTAAGCGATGACAGGGGCTTTGCCGACAGGGTGTGCGGCGAAGTGGAGAGGCTGCTTGCAAAATTGCCGAGGGCCTCCATCGCCGGCGCAAGCTGGCGCGATCATGGGTGCGTCATCATCGTCAACAGCTTTACCGATATAGCGCCGATTATCGACCTCATCGCTCCCGAGCATCTGGAGCTGGCCATCGACGACGCCGATGAACTGGCCGCCAGGCTCCGCCACGCCGGAGCCGTTTTCCTCGGGCGCTATACGCCCGAGGCCATCGGCGATTACATGGCCGGACCCAGCCATGTGCTGCCGACGGCGCGCAGCGCCCGCTTTTCATCCGGTCTCGGCGTTCTTACCTTCATGAAGCGCAGTTCCCTGATCGGCTGTGACGCGGAAAGCCTGGCGGCAATCGGCCCTTACGCGGCAACCCTGGCCGAGGCCGAGGGACTGGACGCCCACGCCATGTCCGTGGCCCTGAGGCTGGACCGGAACCGCCGGTAACAGGGCGGAGAAATCCCGATGAGCGCCGCGCCCAAAACCCAAAGGATCGCCGGCCTCTTTCTTGACGAGCGCAACGTCGTGCGGCGAAGCCCCCAGATCGAGCATGAGCGCAAGGTGGCCATCCATGATCTTATGGAAGAAAATACTTTCGTTCCCGTCGGCGATTTTGAAGGCCCGTATAACCTGCATCTCGGCATTGAGGAAAACCGCCTGCTTTTCGATGTCCGCGACAAGGACGACAACGGGTTGGTCTGTTTTACCCTGTCCCTCGGATCGCTGCGCTCCCTGATCAAGGACTATTTCATCGTCTGCGAGAGCTACTTCAGCGCCATCAAGACGCTAAGCCCGTCACGGATCGAGGCTATCGACATGGGGCGGCGCGGCCTGCACGACGAGGGCGGCGAAATCCTGCGCGAAAGACTGATCGGCAAGGCCGTTATCGACGGCGACACGGCGCGTCGTTTGTTCACGTTGATCTGCGTGCTGCATATTCGGAGCGCGTGAATGAGCGGCCTTCCCTCCGCCGTGTTGTTCGCCTGCACCATGAACTCGGTGCGCTCGCCGATGGCCGAAGGCATTCTCAAGCATCTGCACGGCGGTAAAATCTACGTTGATTCGGCGGGAGTGCGCCAGGGCGAGATTGACGGTTTTGCCATCTCCGTGATGAAGGAAATCGGCGTTGACCTCTCCGCCCATCGCTCCAAGACCTTCGACGATCTGGAGGACGCCTTCTTTGATATCGTCATTTCCCTGTCGCCCGAGGCACAGCACAAGGCGGTTGATATGACCAGGGTCATGGCCTGCGACGTGGAGTTATGGAACACCTTTGATCCCTCGATCATTGAAGGCGACCGCGACGCCATGCTTGATGCTTACCGCAAGGTGCGCGACGAATTGACGAGTCGCATCAAGGCGTTTTTTATCGAGAAGTGACGATCAGTAATACCAAAGGTCATTAACGGTGACTCGAAACGAATTTCATTGAATCGATTTTGTCATGCACGGGCTTGACCCGTGCATCTACGTCTTTCTTGTATGAAAACGGCGCGAGGATAAAGACGTGGATGGCCGGATCAAGTCCGGCCATGACGACTTTGCGTGTGTGTCAATGACCGTTGATATAACCTCCCTTTATGAAGGGGAGGCCGGGAGAGGTTAGCTCTTTGATCTTCCACGAAAAACCCCGCCGCCGTTGCCTATGAGCGACGGGTAGGCATAGCTACCCTAAAGGGCGGGGCGCATCCCGCCCTAAAGAGACCGATCCGCTCCCCTAGCGGGTGTTCCCAACGCCGCCGGCTAAAACCATCCTGTTAAATCTCGGTCACTTCGTTGGAATGGGGCGCTCCCTTGAAGAAACTCAAGTACTACCCCGGTTGCACGCTGAAAAATCAGGCGAAGAATTTCGAGGATTCAACCATATCCTCGATGAAGCATCTCGGAGTGGAAGTCGAGGAGCTTGACCGCTGGAACTGTTGCGGCACGGTTTTTTCCCTGACCTCTGATGATCTGATGCGCCATCTCGCTCCGGTGCGCAACATGATCCGGGCGAAGGAGGCGAACGCCTCGGAATTCATGACCACCTGCTCGATGTGCTACAACACCCTCAAGCGGGCCAATCTGCATGTCAAGGCCAATCCCGACGTCCTGAAAAGGATGAATGATTTCATGTACGACGAAAAGGTGGATTACGAGGGCGACGTGGAAGTCCTCCACCTGATGGAGTACCTGCGCGACAAGATCGGCTTTGCCGGCATCGCCGAAAAAGTAAAGAAGCCCCTGAAGGGCCTCAAGGTGGCCAGCTATTACGGCTGCCTGTTGGTGCGCCCCAAGGAAGTAGCTTTCGATAATGTGGAAAGCCCGGTTTTCCTTGATGATTTGATCGCCGCCCTCGGCGCCGAGCCGGTTGACTTCCCGCACAAGACCGAATGCTGCGGAGCCTATCAAACCGTGGACAAGCCGGAAATCGTCGCCGACCAGACATACAAGATCATCAAGGCGGCAAGGGCCAAGGGCGCCGATGTCATCGCCGTAAGCTGTCCCCTTTGCGCCTTTAACCTGGATACACGCCAGGATGACGCGGCGAAGAAATATCCGGACTTCAGGAATATTCCGATAATTTACTTTACTCAGCTTATGGCCATAGCCTTTGATTGCCCCGAAGCCGAATTGGGATTGAACATGCATCATATCGCCCCTAATTCCATATTGACCGACAAGGGGCTTCTCTAAGGAGATAACGATGTTTTTCGGCAAACTCAAAAGGGCGAAAGGCGCCGTCCACATCAACAAGAGTTGGTGCAAGGGCTGCGGTTTCTGCGTCAAGTATTGCCCGGAGAATGTCCTTGAAATGTCAGCCGGTTATAATGCAAAGGGCTATCACCCTCCTTTCGTCAAGGACGCGGCGGCCTGCAACAATTGCCGGTTCTGCGAGGTGATCTGTCCTGAATTTTCTATTTTTGTCACTCCCGACGATGATGAGGAGGAGTTATAGTGCGTAAAATCGCCGCCGATCCCAAAGGTGTCAGCACCGGAATTCATTTTCTTGACGGCGACCACGCCATCGCGGAAGGCGCTCTCGCCGCCGGTTGCCGTTTTTTCGCGGGTTATCCTATAACGCCGTCAACCGAAACCGCTGAATATTTCGCCGAACGCGCTCCGGCTGTCGGCGGCCTTTTCATCCAGATGGAAGACGAAATAGCCTCCCTGGCCGCCAATATCGGCGCGGTGTGGGGCGGAGCCAAGGTGATGACCGTCACCTCCGGCCCCGGCTTTTCGCTGATGATGGAAAACATCGGTCTGGCGGTGATGATGGAAACGCCTATGGTTATCGCCAACGTCCAGCGCGCCGGCCCCTCCACCGGGCTGCCTACCTATGTCGCCCAGCAGGACATGATGCAGGTGCGTTGGGGATCGCACGGCGATTACCGCATCATCGCGCTCTGTCCCGACTCGCCCCAGGAGTGTTTCGATCTGACCGTCGTCGCCTTCAATCTGTCGGAGACCTACCGCGTTCCGGTGTTCGTAATGATCGACGAGTGCATCGGGCATATGCATGAAAAAGTGGTTATCCCCGAGGCCAAGGATATCGAGTTGCTGGACAGACGTTGGTACGACGGCCCCAAGGGAGAGTACAAACCCTACAAGCTCGGCCCGGACGGCATTGCCCCCATGGCCAAGGCCGGGGACGGCCACTTTTTCCACTCAACCGGCCTGACCCATGACGAGCGCGGCTATCCCGCCCTCACCGTGGCCCGGCAAAAAATATGCGTTCCCCACCTGATCGACAAGATCGAAAGCAACGCCGACAAGATCATTATGCTGGATGAAAACGGCGTCGATGACGCCGAAGTCGTCGTCATGTCCTACGGGATTTCCTCCAGGGTGGCGGTCAGGGCCGTTCAACTGGCGAGAGAGGCCGGCGTCAAGGTCGGCTCGATCCGGCTGATTACCGCCTGGCCGTTCCCCGAGCAAAGAGTCAGGGACGTCGCCGGGAAGGTCAAGGCCATCGTCTTCCCCGAAATCAATATGGGACAAATGGTTCTGGAAGCCGAGCGCTGCGCCGGCGGTCAATGCAAGGTGGTGCGCGTTTCCCACCCCGGCGGCGACGTCCACGATCCGAACGACATTCTGGCCGCCATCAAGGAGGCAAGCAAATGACCGAAGATTACAAATACGCCGACGAAAGCAAATATGCCGAACAAAACCCCATGGCTAACTTCCTGCGCATGGAGAGGATGCCTCACATCTGGTGTCCCGGCTGCGGGATCGGCACGGTCGTCACCGCTTTTGCCGAGGCCGTCAAGAAAAGCGGCATCAACATGGAAAAGCTGGCCGTGGTCTCGGGCATCGGCTGCACGGGCCGAGTCGCCGGCTATGTAAATCTCGACTCGTTTCACTCCACTCATGGCCGCGCCATTCCCTTCGCCACCGGCCTCAAGCTGGCCAATCCCGAGCTTAAGGTGGTGGTCTTCAGCGGCGACGGCGATCTTATGGGCATCGGCGGCAATCACTTCATCCACGCCGCCAGACGCAACATGGACCTCATCGTCATCTGCGTGAACAATTTTACCTACGGCATGACCGGAGGCCAGGTGACGCCGACCACGCCGATCGGCGCCAGCGCCTCCACGGCGCCTCACGGCAACTTCGAGAACGCCTTCAGCCTGCCGTTGCTGGCCGACGCCTGCGGCGCGACTTATGTGGCGCGCTGGACATCGCTTCACGCCAAGAACATCACCACGTCAATCCAGGAAGCCTTCAAAAAGAAGGGCCTGTCCTTTATCGAGGTAATCACGCCGTGCACCACTTTGTATGCGCGCCGCAACCGTCTCGGCGACGGCCTGGATGTCTTGCAGTACTACCATGACAAGTCCGAGATCCGGCACGGCGCCGACACCCGCACCGTCGATATCGCCTATCAGGACAAGATTATTATGGGCAAGTTCGTTGACAAGGAAAAACCGACGTTCATGGACGCGATGAACACCCAGTTCAGCACCGTCCTCGGCGACGATTACCAGCTCTATGGCAAGACCGGGTGTGAAGGGGATTGCGGAGAATGAGTGAAATCAGATTTTCAGGATTCGGCGGGCAGGGCATCGTTCGTTGCGCCTTGATCGCCGGCAAGGCGGCGAACATTTTCGACAACAAGTTCGCCACCATGACCCAAAGCTTCGGACCCGAGGCTCGCGGCGGCGCCTGCGCCTCGCAATTGGTGGTCTCCGATCAGCGCATCGCCTATCCCTATGTGACCAGGGCGGACGTACTGGTCTCACTGTCGCAGGAAGCCTACGACAAGTACGAGCCGCAAATGAGCGATACAGGCATCCTTATCGTTGACAACGATCTGGTTAAAACCAGGCCGGCCCGCGCCGATATCACGATGTACGCCGTTCCGGCGACCCGCTTCGCCGAGGAATTGGGCAACCGCCTTTTCACCAATCTGGTGACTCTCGGATTCTTTACCGCGATCACCGGCGTGATATCGCCCGAGGCCATGAAAAAAGCGCTGCCCGGTCTGGTTCCCGAACGGTTCATCTCGCATAACATCAAGGCGTTCGACAGGGGCTATGACCACGGCAAAGAGCTTCTCGCCGAAGGAAAGAAAAAGGGAAAGAAGTAGCGTGGCCGAATTTATGGTCATGGTAAATCTTGAGGCAACGGGATGACAAAACGCACCGGAGTTTTCGTTTGTCACTGCGGCACCAACATTGCCGCGACCGTCGACGTCAGGAAATTGGCCAAGGAGATGGGCAAGGAAACGGACGTAGTCTTCTCCGAGGACTATCTCTACATGTGCTCCGAACCCGGTCAGGCCACGGTCATCAACGCCATCAGGGATAACGCCCTGGACAGCGTCGTCGTCGCCTGCTGTTCCCCGAATCTCCATGAAAAGACCTTCCGTGACGTTACCGAGCTGTCCGGCCTCAACAAGTTCCAGTGCGAGATCGCCAACATCCGCGAACAGTGCAGTTGGGTTCACAAGAACAAGGCCGAAGGCACCGAGAAGGCCATCAAGATAACGAGAAGCGCCGTCAAAAGGGTCAGTCGCAACGAATCGCTGACTCCGTCTCGGGTGTCCGTCACCCGCAAGGTGCTGGTGGTCGGCGGCGGCATCGCCGGCATCCAGGCGTCGCTGGACATGGCGGCAAGCGGTCTCGAAGTGATCCTGGTCGAGAAAGAACCGACCATCGGCGGCAACATGCTCAAGCTGTCCGAGACCTTTCCGACGCTTGACTGTTCCCAGTGCATTCTTTCGCCGAAGATGGTCGAGGTTTCCAAGAACAAGCGGATCAAGTTGCTGGTTAAGAGCGAGGTGCAGCACGTCTCCGGCTTCGTCGGCAACTTCAAGGTCAAAATTCTCAAGAAACCGACCTATGTGAATGCCGAGATGTGCAAGCTCTGTGATCAATGCACGGCGGTTTGCCCGGTGGTGGTCGCCAACGAGTACGACCTGGGGCTGACCGGGCGTCGCGCCATTTTCATTCCCTTCGCCCAATCGATACCGGCAACTTACTACCTGGACGAGGAAACCTGCCTCGGCCTTAACCCCATCATCTGCGGCAAATGCGCCGAACCTGACGTCTGCGAGCCGCAAGCCATCAATTACGACATGAGGCCGGAGATTATCGAGGAAGACGTCGGCGCCATAGTCGTCGCCACCGGCTTCGAGCTTTACGGCAAGGAACATCTGGCCGAATACGGTTACGGCAAATACCCGGACGTGCTCGACGGACTTCAGTTTGAAAGGCTGTGTTCGGCGTCGGGGGCCACCGGCGGCCATATCCTGAGGCCTTCGGATCACCGGGTTCCCAAGCAGATCGTCTTTATTCAGTGCGTCGGCTCACGCGACCCCGACAAGCATTGCTCGTACTGCTCGAAGGTCTGCTGCATGTACACGGCCAAGCACGCCATGCTGTACAAGCATCACGTTCCCGACGGCAAGGCGTACATCTTTTATATCGACATCCGCTCCGGCGGAAAGGGCTACGAGGAGTTCATTCAGCGGGCCATTGATAATGATCATGTCATGTACCTGCGCGGCAAGGTGTCGGACCTGTACGAGGAAGAAGGCAAGATCAAGGTCAGGGGCGTCGATACCCTGTCCGGGCAAATGATCGAGATCGACGCCGACATGGTGGTGCTGGCGGTGGCCATGGTTCCGACCAAGGGAACCAAAGAGATGGCCAAGATACTAAAGATCGGCATCGACAAGGACGGCTTCCTCGCCGAGTCTCACCCCAAGCTCAAGCCGGTGGAGAGCGTTACCGCCGGGGTGTTCCTCGCCGGCGCCGGCCAGTCGCCCAAGGACATCCCCGAGACCGTGGCCCAGGCCAGCGCCGCCGCCGGCAAGGTGATGATCTTGCTGTCACAGGAAACATTGGAGACGGACCCTTCGGTGGCCCGCGTCACTCTCGATCTTTGCACAGGCTGCGCCATGTGCGTCCAGGCCTGTCCCTTTGAGGCCATCGGCATCGTCGCCGGCAAGGCCAAGGTCAACGAGGTCTTGTGTGAAGGATGCGGCACCTGCACGGCCACCTGCCTGCGCGCCGCCATCGAGGTCAAGAACAACACGCCCTTGCAGATTTACGATATGATCAGCGCGGCGCTGGGAGGGTAACAGGTGTCGAACACGTCACAACAATCCACAACGGCAAAGGGCTTCGAGCCTAGAATTGTCGCTTTCCTGTGCAAGTGGTGCTCTTCCGCAGGAAGCGACCTTGCCGGCGTTTCGCGCATGGAGTACCCCGCCAACGTGGTGCCGATCAAGGTCATGTGTTCGGGCAGCGTATCGCCGATCTATATCCTGTCCGCCTTCAACAAAGGCGCCGACGGCGTTCTGGTTTCCGGCTGCCATCCGGGCGACTGCCACTACATCAAGGGCAATTACTACGCACGGCGTAAAATCTACCTGCTGCAAAAGCTTATCGAGTTTATCGGCGTCGAGCCGGAGCGCTTCCAGATGTCCTGGATTTCCGCCGCCGAGGGCGCGAAGTACGCCGAAGTTGTCACCAACTTCACCAATGTCATCAGGCCGCTCGGCCCCCAGAAAAAACTGAAGGTTGATCGCTGATGGTGAACCTGGAAGACCTTAAAAGCCATGTTGCGCGACTTCTGGAAAAGGGAGAGGTCAGCTATGTCCTCGGTTTTCAGAAGGGCACGGCGACATTCATGGCGGTCCCCGCCTTCATTGCCGAGGCCGAGGACGCCGGCGATCTGGTCTGGGACCCCACATGCGTACACAATCTTTCTCTCTACCTGACCGCCGAGAGGAAAATTCAGGCGACCAAGAAGCAAACCGCCGGCAAGCCCATCGGCATTGTTTGCAAGGGCTGTGATTCCCGCTCCGTCGTCGTCCTGCTTCAGGAGAGCTATCTCAAGCGCGAAAACGTCCACATCATCGGCGTTTCCTGCGAGGGCAACGGCGTACTCGACGAGAAGAAACTAAAGAGGTTTCTCAAGGGCAAGACGCCGCTTAACGCCGAGTTCGACGGCGCCGATCATTACCTGATCGCCACCAGGGACGGGGATGTCAAGGTTCCGGCCAAGGAGGTTCTCGCCGACCGCTGTCTCGAATGTAAAGACCCTTTCCCCGCCGAGAACAATGTCGTCTTCGGCGAAAGGGTCAGCGGCGGCCGGCTGCCTCCCTTCACTTCGCTGGACGCCATGGAGGCCGCCGCCGTCGGCGACAAGTGGAACTTCTGGAAAGAGAAGCTGGACAGTTGTCTGCGCTGTTACGCCTGCCGCTCGGTATGCCCCATGTGCTACTGCGAGGAATGCGTGGTTGACAGCATAACCTTTATGGTGACGCCGACTACTTCCCCCGATCAGAAGGCCAACCGCGTCAGATGGATCGAGAGGTCCAACTCCACCTCCGAGAACTTCGGCTATCACCTGGTCAGGGCTATCCACCTTGCCGGACGCTGCATCGATTGCGGCGAGTGCGAGAGGGTTTGTCCGGTGCATATTCCGGTTCGTCTGCTGAACAAGAAGATGGAGAAGGAAGCGTTCAATATGTTCAGCTACGAACCGGGCCGGGATGTGAATCAGCCATCCCTGGTTTCCTCTTTCAGGGATGAAGACCCCGACGGTCACATTTTATAACGCCATGGAAAAAATACTTAAAAAAGCAAGCTTGCAGGAATGGGTGGCCAAACTGGATTCCCATGACGTTTACATGCCGGCGTTCGTTGACGATAACTGGAATTATGTGGTTATCGACGACGCCAAGGCCGCCGGGTTGGACTTCGCCAAGACCATTCATTCGCCCAAGAACATCGTTTTCCCGCAACGCGAGGTGATGTTCACCTTCGAGCAGGAAAAGGGCGGGGCGCCGGTAATTGCCCAGACGATTCCCGACCCCAGGCCGTTTGTCGTTTTCGGCGTCAGGTCGTGCGACGCCAAGGGGCTGACCCTGACCGATATCGTTTTCTCCAAGGAATACGAAGACCCCTACTACTGGGCGCGACGCAACAAGGGAGTGTTCGTCGGACTGTCCTGCAACGAGCCGCCGGATCGGACCTGCTTTTGCGTATCCACGGGCGGCTCGCCTCACGGCGAGGACGGCCTGGATATTCAAATGACCGAGTTGGCCGACAGCTATTACGTCAAGTCCTTCACCGACAAGGGCAAACGGATTGTCGAACTGGGCGGCTCGTTGTTCAGCGCCGCCGCCGCCAAGGACAAAAATGAACTGGAAAAGGTTCACGCCGCGTCCATGACGCATCAGCAGCGCCCGATCAACAATCTTGCCGGCGCGCCCGCCAAGCTGAAAGACATGTTTACGGCGCCCTTCTGGGATGAAAAGTCGAAAGCCTGCATCCAGTGCGGCATCTGCACCTTCCTGTGTCCGACCTGCCACTGCTTTGACATGAACGACGAGGTGTCAAGTTCGGCGCCGCTCAAGGGCGAACGGGTCAGAACCTGGGACACCTGCCAGTTCCCCGATTTCACCATGCATTCCTCCGGCCACAATCCCCGGCCCGACAATGCCTCCCGCCTGCGCCAGAGGGTGTGCCACAAGTTTCAGTACTTCTTTGAAAATCACGGTGTTCATCAATGCACAGGCTGCGGCAGGTGCGTCGCCAAATGCCCGGTGGGAATTGACATCGTCGCCGCCGTAAACGGAGCGAACGATTATGCTGAATAATATCTATCTTCCTAAAATGGCCAGGATCGTGCGCGTCAAGCAGGAAACCGGGGGGCCGCGCCCGATCAAGAGCTTCCGCACCGAGTTCGTCAACGGCGACGGCTTTGATCACCTTCCCGGCCAGTGCGCGATGATTTCCGTCTTCGGCAAGGGCGAGGCGATGATTTCCATTTCCTCCGCCCCTCACCTCAAGGACTACAAGCAGTTCTCCATCGTCAAGACGGGACGGGTCACCACCGCCCTTCACGGCATGAGGGAAGGCGACATCATCGGTTTGCGGGGGCCGCTGGGCAACTGCTTCCCGATTGACGACTGGAAAGGCAAGAACATCATCATTATCGGCGGCGGCTGCGGACTGGCGCCGGTGTGGCCGATTCTTCAGACCACCCACGCCAATAAAAAGGACTTCGGCGATCTGACGCTTTTTTACGGCGGCAGGACATCCGGCGACATCCTCTATCGGGACGAGATCGAGGAACTGCGCGGCGAGGTGAACATTCAACTCTCGGTGGACGCCGAGGAGCCGGGATGGGAGGAATACGTCGGTTTTGTTCCCTCCAACCTGCTGGACAAAAAGCCGTCGCCGGACAACACCATCGCCATTACCTGCGGCCCGCCGATGATGATCAAGTTCGTCATCAAGAACCTTCAGCAACTGGGATTCGCCGACGACCGGATATACACCACCGTCGAGAACAAGATGAAATGCGGCATCGGAAAATGCGGACGCTGCAACATCGGCAAGGATTACGTTTGCATGAAAGGGCCTGTTTACAGTTGGGCCGATTTGAAGGCGCTGCCGCAAGAGTATTAATCAGAGGGTAGGGGAAAGAGATGCAGGTAACGGGTATGCTTTACGGCGCCAGGATGTTGAAGCTGGTGGATTTCCCGGCGTCCACGATTCTAGGGCCGGAGGCAAGCGAAAGCGCGATCAAAGACCTCATCGAAAAGTGCGGCTCGGTCTTTGTTAAACCCATTTTCAGGGGCGGCATCGGCAAAAAAGGCAAGGCCGGACTGATCGGCCGCGCCAAGGACATCAAGACCGCCATGGCCGAGAAAGAACGTCTTTATTTCGTCACGCACAAAGTCGGCAAAATGACTTACAAGGCGCAAGGCGTGACTTTCGAGGGCGCGGTTCCCGCCGACTACGAGGTCTATTTCTCGATTTCCGACTCGACCAAATTCCGGGCGCCCACCATAACCATCACCCATCACGGCGGCATGGATATCGAGGAGCTGGACAGCAGTCAGATCATCGAGGTTCCTTTCGACGCCCTGACCGGGCTGAAGGCGTTTGTCATCGCCAACGCCCTGTCCGACCTCGGCGCCCCCAGGGAGATCGTTTCGCCGCTGGTGCAGAACCTGCCCAAGCTGTGGGATCTGTTCCATCATCACGGCATGACGACTCTGGAGCTGAATCCGATCCGCATGACCGTTGATTCGCCCGGACGCCTGTCGCCCGTGGCCTGTGACTTCAAGTGCGGATTTGACCGGGACGATCCCAGGGTGAGCCGCCTCAATCTGCCCGATGATCTGTTCGTCGAGGATATCTCCGACTTCGAGCAGGAGATCAACCAGCTTCGCACCTACCAGGGCCAGAGCGATGTCTATGTGATCAACGACAAGGGAACCATTCTGGCCCCCACCTTCGGCGGCGGCGCCAACTCGCTGGTCACCGAGGGCCTGGGCGATGACGCCATTATCTCGTCGGATTTCGGCGGCAATCCGCCTTACGAAAAGATGCGGGAAGTCATGAAGATATGCCTCAAGCACTGGCTGGCCCAGACCAACGTCCTGTTCGTCATCGGCGGCAAGTCCAACAACACCGACATCTTCGAGACGTTTCGCGCTATGGCCGACGCCTTGCGCGAACACTTTAATGAAAAAGGGCCGTCTCCCATCTATGTGGTGATCGGACGCGGCGGGGTGAATCTGGTGCGCGGCATGGGGGCCTTCAAGGATGTCCTTGAATCCCTCGGGTTGCCGTACAGGATTTTCGGCCATGATTCGGCAATGAGCGATGTGGTCCGCTATTCCCAGGCCGTCGATAAATGGATGAAAAAAGGCGGACGCGCCGAAATCGCCGCGAAATTGGGCATCAGCAACGGTGGCAAGCTATGAAAAACAGAGGCATTGAAGAATTCAAGTATTTCGTCGGCATCAGGTCGCTGGGCGACATCGCCTCCAAGGACGACAGGATTTGCGTGCTTAACATCCTGGGCGGAGAGTCCAGAACCGTCACCCCGATAAGCCACGCCTACTCCGGCGGCAATGTTGTCTTCGGCACTTCGCCGGGACGCCAGGGTCAGGTTCTTGAAACCAGGATCGGCAACATCCCCGTTTATAACAGCGTCCGCGAGGGCCTGAAGGACGGACACAAGTTCAATGTCGGCGTGGTCTATCTGCCGCCGGCCGGCGTGCGCGACGGCGTCGCCGAGTTGATCAGGGTGAATCCGAACCTTACCAAGATCATCATCATCACCGAGAAAGTCTCGACCCACGACGCCCGTGAAATCCGCGCTTTGGGCCAGCAAGGCCAGGTTGACATCTTCGGCGCCAACTGCCTCGGCATTGCCGATGCGTGGCTTCAGGTCCGCTACGGCGGGGCGCTGGGCGGCGATCACCCGGCGGAAACCTTACGCAAGGGGTGCGTGGCCATCTATTCCAACTCCGGCAACTTCACCACCACCATCGCCAACTACCTGAAGACAGGCGGCTGGGGAACCACCACTTCAGTCTCCAGCGGCAAGGATGTCTATATCCACTTCGGCGCCGCCGAGTTCGCCAACGCCCTGACCAATGACCCTCGCTCCAAGGCCGCCGTCATGTATGTGGAGCCGGGCGGATACTACGAGCAGGAACTGAAACTGACCAAGCCGACGGTTGCCTGCGTGGTCGGACGATGGAAGGCCAATCTGACCCGCGCCGTCGGACACGCCGGAGCCATAGGCGGCACCGGCGACAGCGCCGTAGCCAAGGAAGGCTGGTTCAAAGACCGCTTCGGGGTGGATGATTTGTTTACCCCGGAAAATCCGGTGTGCAGCGCCAAAGGAGCGGTGGTGGCGAATATCGCCTACATTCCCGCCGCTTTAACGGCGGTCATGACTCTCAACAAAATCAAACCGGACTTCCCGCCGGAAGGCGACCTTAGCCTCAAGCCGTGGTTCGGCAACAATCAGGGACTGAATCTGCCGGCCGATCTGGACCTGCCGATTGTTGACGCCATCTCGCCCTACCGCGAGCAAATCGCCGAATTGGACAAACAGGTAGGCGCTTTCTTCCCCCGCCAGCCGATGAAAGACTGTTCGGGAAGCTCGATCATGGACGCCACCTCCCAGATCACCAGGGTCAACGGCGTCTCCATCCTCGACACCGCCAAGATGCCGATGGAATCCAACCTGTGCCTGAATCTGGTGCGCGAGGCCAATGACGACAACGATAACGCCCTGTTCAATCTGGCCGTCGCCTCCGAGGTCAACCTGCACGGCGACGCCATCCTGGCCGCCGCCCAGGCGGCAAGCGACGCCGGCAATGCTCCCAACTCGGTGCTGGCTACGGCATGCGCCATCCTTGGGCCGGGGCGGGTGGATGGCGCCCGTAAGGCGGCCGAGACACTGGTTGAACTGTTCGCCCATAGCGGCGTCAACCAGGGGGATGACGAGAACGCCGACTTCTCCTCCATTAAAGCCGACGCCCTGCAACTCGCCTGTCTGCTCGGCGACAAGCAGGACGCCAAGGCCAAAGCCATGCTGGCGGCGTTTGATGCGCGCGGCGCCAGGTCCGTGTTTGTTAAATATCTCCGTTCGCTGAAAGGCCATATCACCGCCGACGCCGTGCTGGCGGCGCTGACCACGACCATCGCCTGGGAGCCGCTTATGCGTAAGCGCATATCCACGCTGACGGTGCGCAACCTGCCGTGGTATGCGCGTCTGTTCGCCGTTCATATCGGCGCATCGACGGCGGCGGACGACCATGGGAAAAACAGCTTCTGCGGCGTGGCGATGACCGAGATCATGGCGTCGTGGACGGTGACCGAACTCGCCTATCTGGCTCTTACCGGCAAGAAGCCGTCAGCGGATGAACTGTTCCCCTTCCAGGTAATGATGGGACTGATCATTTCCAACGGCGTCGGCACCATTTCCGCCCAAGGCGCCAAGGGCGCGGTTTCCGCCGACGGCCCGGAAAGCCCCGAACGGGTGCAGATCAACAAGTGCATGGTCGGCTTCCTCACCCATACCGGTTTTGCCCACGGCGGCAACGGCTTCGAGGGAATCCAGTTCCTCATCGAGTGCTTCCGCGACAAGGGCCTGACCGACGCCGGAGACCCGAACCACGGCATCGACCTCAAGGCCATGGCCGAGGAATACGCGCTGGCCTTCGGGAAGGACAAAAAAGTCCGCAAGGCGGTGGGCGAACCCATCCGCAACATCCCCGGAGTCAACCACCCGGTGTTCAAGGGCCTGATGGTCAACAAGGACCCCCGCGAGGTATTCATCGCCGAACTGCTGAAAGGACGGGGAGACAGCAATGTCTTTCACGACTACTACAGCGTTCTGGTCAAGGCCCTGTTCGATACCGGGATGACCAAAAACATTTTCTGCGTAAACATCGACGCCGTCATCGCCACCATCCTGCTGAAACTTCTATGGCCGCGCTATCAATCCGGCGACTTCTCGGAGAAATCCATGGAAACGTCGGCTTTTACCGCCTTCCTGTTCGGAAGGATGGCGGGGTGCGCCGGCGAGATCGACGATCACATCAACCGGGGACGCAATATGGACACCCGCACGCCGACGTCCCAGTGCCGCTTTGTTTCTTAACCGACACCCGATAACCGGAGAACCGACCAATGGCTAAAATCAAGGTGAAAAATCCCGTCGTCGAAATCGACGGCGACGAGATGACCCGCATTATCTGGCAGTTCATCAAGGACAAGCTGATCCTGCCCTACCTGAATATTGACCTGAAGTACTACGACCTCTCCATTCAAAAGCGCGACGAGACCGACGATCAGATCACCGTTGACGCCGCCGAGGCCATCAAGAAGCACAGGGTGGGGGTCAAGTGCGCCACCATCACTCCCGACGAGGAAAGAGTCGAGGAGTTCGGCCTGAAAAAGATGTACAAGTCGCCCAACGGCACCATCCGCAACATTATCGGCGGCACCGTCTTCCGCCAGCCGATCATCTGCAACAACGTGCCGCGTTACGTCCCCGGCTGGGTCAAGCCGATCGTCATCGGCCGTCACGCCTTCGGCGATCAGTACCGGGCCACCGACTTCGTCGTTCCAGGCCCCGGCAAGCTGACCATCAAGTTCGAGCCTTCTGACGGCGGCAAGGTCATCGAGCGCGAGGTATTCACCTTCCCCGGCGGCGGCGTCGCCATGGCTATGTACAACCTGGATGAATCGATTCGCGGCTTCGCCAGGGCGTGCCTGAACTACGGCCTTAATCTGGGCTGGCCGGTCTACATGACCACCAAGAACACCATCCTCAAGGCCTATGACGGGCGCTTCAAGGACTTGTTCCAGGAGATTTTCGAGACCGAGTACAAAGACAAGTTCGCCAAGGCCGGCATCACCTATGATCACCGGCTGATCGACGACATGGTGGCCCAGGCCATTAAAATGCCCGGCGGTTTCGTCTGGGCCTGCAAGAACTACGACGGCGACGTCCAGTCCGATATCGTCGCCCAGGGCTTCGGCTCGCTGGGCCTGATGACCTCGGTGCTGATGACTCCCGACGGACAGACGGTGGAGGCCGAGGCCGCTCACGGCACCGTCACCCGCCATTATCGCCAGCATCAGCAGGGCAAGGCGACATCGACCAATCCTATCGCCTCTATCTTCGCCTGGACGCAAGGACTGCATTTCCGTGGCGTGTTCGACGACACCCCGGACGTGGTAAAGTTCGCCGCCGCCCTGGAGAAAGTCTGCGTCAAGACGGTCGAGGCCGGCGACATGACCAAGGACTTGTCATCGCTTATCGGTCCCGACCAGCCCTTCCAGACGACCGAAGGGTTCCTCGACAAGATCGCTAAAAACCTGCAAAAGGAAATGGCGGGCTGGTAACAACGGATATGCGTCAGAAAAGGGAAGGGTAGTTTTCATGCAACATCTCAATGTAGCGCAGAAAGTCCTGCTGGCGAACGCCGCCGGAAATATCACGCGACTCCCCGAACCGGGGCAGCCTATGGAAATTCTGTTCAGCCACACCCTCTACCAGGACGCCACCGGCACCGCCGCCGCCCTGGCTTTCGAGAAAATGGGCGTAGATATGGCAAAGACCGTCGCCCTGATCGTCGTCGATCACAAGATGTTGCAGGTCGGCTTCATCGACAGCGACGATCACCGCTACCTGGAAACATTCGCCAAGAGGTACGGGTGCTGGTTCTCACGCGCCGGCAACGGCATCTGTCACACGGTTTTCCTTGAGGACTTCGCCGTCCCCGGAAAATCGGTCCTGGGATCGGACTCCCACACCACCAACGCCGGCGGCATGGGGATGCTGGCGCTGGGCGCCGGCGGCACCGACGTCAGCTTCGCCATGGCCGGCCAGTCCTACAAGATCGTCATGCCGGAAGTGGTGGAAGTCAGGCTTGCCGGCAAACTTCCCGTAGGCATCCTGGCCAAGGACGTGATCCTTAACATCCTGAATAAAATCGGCATCAAGGGAAACAAGGGCATCTGCCTGGAATACACCGGGCCGGGCGTCAAGAGCCTGGGCGTCGCCGATCGCGCCACCATTACCAACATGGGTACTGAATCCGGCGTCGCTTTTTCGATCTTCCCCAGCGACAAGGTCACCCAGAAATATCTGGAAGGCCGCAAACGCGGAAAAGACTTCCTCCCCCTTGCCGCAGATAAAGGCGCCGTCTATTCGCGCACCGTCAAGATCAACCTGTCGGAACTGGTCCCCACCATCGCCCTCTATCCGATTCTCAGGTCCATGGAGCCGGTCACCGATCACCTCGGCATGGCTATCGACGCGGTGTTTATCGGAAGCTGCACCAACTCCAACTATGAAAACCTGGCCAAGGTCGGCGAGGTTCTGCGCGGCAAGCGGGTCAAGGTGGATACTGCCATCTCGCCGGGTTCTCAGTCGGTGGCGCGTCAACTGTCGGCCGCCGGTTATATGGAAGTCTTTTACTCCGCCGGCGTCCGCATCATGGAAAACGCCTGTAGCGCCTGTATCGGCCAAGGCTTCAGCCCGCCCTCGAACGGGGTAATGCTGTCAACAGCCAACCGCAACTTTACCGGGCGTTCCGGCACCGAAAACGCCGCCGTCCATCTGGTCAGCCCGGTTACCGCCGCCGCCAGCGCCATCGCCGGCAAGCTGGTCGATCCGCGCAAGGTCATCGGCGAAAAGCTGACCATCAAGAAGTCGCCGCCCGTGGTCGATATGAGCGCCTATATAGCGCCGCTGCCCAAGAACGAAGCAATGAAGATCAACCCGACCTACGGCCCCAACATTAAATCGCTGCCGAACCTGGAAGGCTTGCCCGCCGGGCTGGAAGGCGAGGCGTTGCTCAAGCTGGGGAACGATGTCACCACCGACCTGATTCAACCGGCCGGCAAGTATCTCGCTTTGCGCTCCAACGCCGACGAGTACGCCAAGCAGGCCACTTTCATCCAGGCCGACAAAACATTCAGCGCCCGCGCCATGAAGCTGCGCGATGCGGGCGGCCACGGCTTCATCGTCGCCGGCGACGGTTACGGCATGGGGTCGTCGCGTGAACACGCCGGGCTGTGCCCCAGAATTCTCGGCATTCGGGTCATTCTGGCCAAGGGCTTCGAGCGCATCCATCTGGCCAACCTCGCCAACTTCGGCGTATTGGGCCTGACCTTCGTCAACCACGACGATTACGACAAGATCGACCAGGGCGCCAAACTCAGCCTCGATACCTCCGGTCTGGAGGAGGGTCGACTTAAGGTGGTGGTCAACGGCTCGATTGAGATTCCGGTCCATCTGGCTCAAGGCAAGGAAGACCTGCCGATGATCAGGGCCGGCGGCGCTCTGTCTCTCTTCGCCGCCCAGCAGGCGGCATGAGAAAACAAAAAAAGCCGGAAACGGGGAAACCTGTTTCCGGCAGCAACCTCCCCCAACCCCTCCTTGGTAAGGAGGGGAGAAAAAATTCCTCCCCTTACTAAGGGGAGGTCAGGAGGGGTGACTACTTCTTCTCCGCCAATGCCTTGCCGATGGCTTGGGCGGCGGTTTTATAACCCTCGTCGTTATAGTGG
>MIAA01000001.1:0-42490 GCA_001830425.1 Rhodospirillales bacterium RIFCSPLOWO2_02_FULL_58_16 | reverse complement strand
CGCGAAAGTCTTGCTGATATCAATCGCCTCAATCCCCAGCTCTGAAACTGTTTCCAGCGTGCGGCTGTGAATTTTCTCACGAATTCTGTTGCGGGAAAAGCCGCCGAAATAGCGGTCGGATTCGGGCAGGTAAACGAAATAGAACCGTCCTCCCCAGGATTCCACCAGCGTTTTTGCCTTTAAAAGCACGGCGCGTAACATCTTGTAATCCTCGTCCTTGCCGCCCTCGAACACGCCGATTGACACGACGCCCAATCCCAGCCGCCCGCGCAGGGAATTGATTTGCAGAAAATCTTTGTATGGTTCGATCTCGTTCATTCGATAGATCACCTCGGCCATCTGTTTATCGAGATATTGCTTGAGGTGGTCGGCGATTTCGTCATTACGCGCCATCAGGCCCTGGCTGAAGCTATCGTCATCCACATAGGACCGGAGAAGTCTTGACTTCCTTTCAAAAGGCATGTTTTCCGTGATGTCGTTGCCTTCATAAAAACTCCAAATAACGGTTTCTGGAGTCAGCGGCGCCAGATATTCCCTAAGCGCCGCCAGCTCCAGCAGCGGCCCGTTGCCGCTGATTCCCGTGTTGACGACGCGACCGAACTTTTCGCTCAGGACGGCGGCCATGTTCTTGTACTGTTTAACGCAATTGCCGTGGGTGAAGGAATCGCCGACCATGCCGATCTTCAAAGGCCGGTCATCCCAGGCTTCCGGTGGGTTGTTGAAACCGTACTTGTCGCTTTTGTAAATCATCCATTGGCCGCTCTCGTTGCAGGCGACTGTGGTCTTGTCGGGAAGGCCGCCGAGGGGCAAAAGCTGGGCATCGCCGTCTTTCAGGTCGGAAACAACCTCGCCGTTTTTATCTTCCGCCAGCAGCGATAATGCCCGCATCGCCGGATAGGCGTCGATTCCTTCGCCGCGCAGGTCATGAATGATCCCTAATTTACTTCCTTTGATGGTCTCGGATTTTTTCAGAGTGACGGTCAGGAATAATTCCGCGCCGTAAACGGCGACTACAAAGGCAAAGAAGGCGTTAGCCAGCGCCAGACGCCCGTCTTCTGAAAGCCGGAAGGCGAAAAGCGACAACGCCGCCAGAAGAACGGGAACGACAAGGCAAATAAAAATATCAAATAAAGAATCCGTATAAAATTCATAGTTGAACAGGTTAAGTAAAAATAACGATATAAAAAGGCCTGTTATAAAAAATATAACCAAATTCGGCACAATTATCTTAAATCGCATATCAGAACATACCCAATTATTTTTTGTTTACGGGGCCTCTTGTCGCCGCCCGGAAGCTATGCAACTCTGGACGCCAAGACAAGAGGGAATGCGCCATGGAGACCAAGGAAATGGCGAAGGACGCCGATGACGACGACGTGGATATCCTGGCGGCGATCAGCTATGAAATGCGCACCCCGCTCAACACCATCATCGGCTTTTCCGACATGATGCGCGGCGAGATGCTGGGGCCGATGTCCAACCCCAAGTATAAGGAATACGCCGAACATATTTGCAAATCGGGCCAAGGCATGCTCGCCAATCTTAATGATATGCTGGATCGCAAGCGATTCGAGATCGTCAGTAAGGCGGGAAAAGACTACCGCCATATTATCGAACTGGCTCCCGACCTTATCTGCATATGCCGTAAAGGCGTGATCGTTATGATGAACCAGGCGGGCGCCGCCATGGTCGGCGTCTGGCCGGCGGACATGCTTGTCGGGCGCGCTTTCGTTGACTTTGTGCATCCTGATTACCGCGACATCTTCGACGGCGGCCTCGACAGTCTGGTGGGCGAACGGCAACGGGTGTCAATAAAACTGGTGTCCTCCTCCGGTCGCGAGATCGAGGTGGAAATAGCCGCCCTGTCTTATCATGAAGAAGGCGAGGACGACGCCGAGATGCTGATCGCCCGCGATGTCACCGAGCGCAACCGCTCGACCAGAAAGTTGGCCGCCCGCGAAAAACGGCTGCGCAATATCCTGGAAACGGTGGCCGACGGCATCATCACCATTGATGAGGCCGGCGTCATCGAAACATTTAACCCGGCGGCGGAAAGAATCTTCGGCTATTCGTCGGAAGAAATTATCGGCAGCAATATCAACCTGCTGATGCCCGAACCCCACGCCTCCCGGCATGACGGCTATCTTGCCGATTATCTTCGCACGCATGTCGCCAAGGTTATCGGCAAGGGACGCGATGTCACGGGCATAAGCAAAACGGGCAAGCTGATCCCTATCGAAATTTCCATTTCCGAACATCATGGCGTAGTGCGTCGTTTCATCGGCGTCGTCAGGGATATCACCGAGCGCAAACAGAACGAGGAACGCCTGCGCCATATGGCCACCCGCGATCCCCTGACCGGCTTGCCCAATCGCACCCTGTTCCGCGAGCGTCTGGAGAGCGCCATCGCTGCCGCCGCCGTTAATAGTCATCTGACCACCGTCATGTTCGTCGATATCGATAATTTCAAGAACATTAACGACGCTTTCGGCCATTTCATGGGAGATTTAGTCCTGAAGGCGGCCGGGGAAAGAATCGCTGAATGCGTAAAGGATGGCGATATGGTCGCCCACTTCGGCGGTGACGAATTCACCATTATCCTGGATAACACCAATAAGGACGAAGCCGAGGTAATCGCCCGCCGGATACTGGATAGACTGTCCGCGCCGTTCTCCCTGGAGGGCAAGGAAATCTGCGCCTCGGCCGGCATCGGCATAGTTTTTTATCCCGACGACGCCGACAATATCTCCGACCTGTTGAAGCATATGGACACGACCATCCACCACGCCAAAAGGATCGGCCGCAATACCCTCCAGTTCTACACGGAAGAACTAAGCGCCAAGGTTTTGCGCCGCGTGGAAATCGAAAGCGGGCTTAGGCGCGCCCTGGAGCGCGATGAGTTCAAACTTCTTTATCAGGCCAAGGTCGATCTGGAAACCGGCGCCGTCGTCGGCGCCGAGGCGCTTCTGCGCTGGCACAGCAGAGACCTGGGCCTGATCTCGCCGACGGAATTCATTCCGGTGGCCGAAGAAATCGGACTGATCATTTCCATCGGAGAATGGGTGTTGCGCGAAGCCTGCGCCCAAGTCGCGTCATGGATCAACGAAGGGTTGCCGGCCGTTAATGTGGCGGTGAATATTTCCGCGCATCAATTCAGGCAAAATAACCTGACCGACCGGATTTCAGAAATCCTGGCTGAAACGGGGATGAGCACCGATAACCTGGAACTGGAAATGACGGAAAGCATGTTAATGGAAGGCGCCGATGAAACCATCCGTGTTTTCAGCGCGTTGAAAGACATGGGCCTGCGCCTTTCCATTGACGACTTCGGAACCGGATATTCCTCGCTGAGCTATCTTACCCGCTTTCCCATCTATGCCCTTAAGATCGACCGTTCTTTTGTTGCCGGCCTGCCCGATGATCGGGACGCGGTGGCCATCGCCAAGGCCATCGTCAGCATGGCCAAGAACCTGAGGCTCAACATCATCGCCGAAGGCGTGGAAACCAAGGGCCAGGAGGTATTCCTTCACGCCCTCGGCTGCGATATCGGCCAAGGCTATCTGTACAGCAAGCCGGTGTCGGCAGGGGAATTCGCCTATATGATCGGCGCAAACAAGTGATCAACCGGCCTTGCGACGGGCCATGCGGGGCTTGGTGCCGAGTCCGATCTTCTTGGCCAGGGCGCTGCGATGCCTGGCGTAGTTCGGCGCCACCATCGGATAGTCCGAAGCCAGCCCCCAACGTTCCCTGTACTCGGAAGGCAGCATGTTATAGGCGGTTTTGAGATGCCGCTTAAGCATCTTCAACTTCTTGCCGTCTTCAAGACAAATAACATAATCAGGAAATACGGATTTCTTTATCGGAACGGCGGGCTTGGGCCGATCAGGCGCGACCACGGCGCCTCCCACCGACCCCAGAGACCTGTAAACGTCGTGAATTAACTGAGGGATTTCACCGACCGCCACGGAATTATTGCTTACATAAGAAGCGACGATCTCCGTCGTTAACTCCAATAATTCATTTGCGCTTGATTTTTCTGACATTTAAAAAACTTCCCAACTCCCATTAAAGTGACTTACATATAATTTACATTTCCAGAATACGCAAGAACTTCTCATGAAAAACTCAACAATGGACAATATGAAAGTCGATATTGATTGGTTTCTCGACATAACTTCTGAAATTTGTCCACTAACGTTCGTCAAGACCAAACTATTGATCGAAAGAATGACCCCCGGCCAAGTAGTCGAAGTGCGTCTTAAAGGGGCCGAACCCCTGGAAAACGTACCCCGGTCAGTGCGTGACAGCGGACATACCGTGCTCCGGCTGGAGGCCGAAAATATTTCATTGGGAGACGTATCGGTTTACCGCCTGCTCATCCGCAAGGAAGCGGAATGATCAATGAGGAAACGGGTTCATGACAAGATGTGGAGAGAGTATGTCCGTTGGTGCCGGACGCGGGGACTTAAGCCCTTGCCTTCCCATCCGTGGACCATATCGGCGTATCTCAGATGGTGCGAGCGCAGCCTGCGTTCTCCCGACATCGACCTTTCCATAAAAGCCATCGCCAGGGCGCATCTGCTCAATTGCCTCAAAAGCCCGGATCGCCATCCGATGGTGGCGCGCACCCTGCGCATGATCGAGGCGAGATTACGCTCCAAGGCCTCCCGCTCGGACCTGTTCAGGCCGGAAGATTTTTTGATGAGGAACAAGGTTGAGGACGAAGCCGCACCCCTGAAGCCGCTTCGACCGGATCGAAAAGTCGGCGCGAAACGCGCCGTGCGCATATTGCGCTCGACGCCGAAGCTGGTCTCGCGCCGCTTCTGAATCATCGCGAGTCGTATTATACTAAATGGCCTTAACGAACGACTCTGAAAAATCCTCCCCCTTTAGAAGGGGGAGTTGTCAGCCTGTGTGCTTTGAACACAGAGGCGCAGAGGCACAGAGGCGCAGAGAAGATTAAGCGAAGTTTTTTCTCCTACTTTTTCTTTTTTTCTATTCTCCTCTGTGTCTCTGAGCCTCTGTGTTTCATAAAATAGCGCTTATTCCGGTCAACGCGCCGGGCGTTAGGGGATATCGGCGGCAACCTCCCCCTGCCCCCTCCTTGGTAAGGAGGGGAAAACACGGGAGCAAATGATTAAGGCCGATGATATTACCATCATATTTGTTGATAAAGAAGGATGGGCGAAATGGCTCGGCTGGATGATCGATTAAAACCTTTCCTGAAGGAATTGCGGCGGCGCGACGGCTTCCGTACGCTCAAGGCCGGTCGCCCCGACGGCGCGGCGGCGTTGTGGCGGGACGGGCGGCGCCTGGTCAATTTTTCATCCAACAACTACCTGGGCCTGGCCCAACACCCGGCGCTGATAGAACGCGCCGACGAGTGGACGCGAAAATGGGGCGCCGGCGCCGGAGCTTCGCGGCTGGTCACCGGAACCTATGAAATACATCAGGCGGTGGAAGACAAGCTGGCGCGTCTCAAGGGCGCCGAGGCCGCCCTTATCTTTAACTCCGGCTATCAGGCCAACAGTTCTATACTGCCGGCGCTGCTGGACGGCGATCTGCCGGGGGCAAAAGCCCTGGTATTCAGTGATCGGCTGGCGCACGCCAGCATCCACCACGGCTGTCAAAGCGCCGGAACGCGCCAAATCAGATACCGCCATAACGATCTCGGTCATCTGGAATCCCTTCTCGCCAAGAACGAAGGAAAGCCGGGACAACGGTTTATTCTCACCGAATCCGTATTCAGCATGGATGGCGACGTTGCCGACCTTGAGGCGCTGGCCGGTCTTGCCGAACGCTTCAACGCCTTCCTCTACGTTGACGATGCCCACGCCACCGGGGTGCTCGGCCCGAACGGCATGGGGCTTGCCGACGGCGCCGATCTGGCAATCGGCACTTTCAGCAAGGCGCTCGGTTGTTTCGGCGCCTATGCCACCTGTTCCAAGCCGATGAAGGACTACCTGATCAACCGTTGTTCGGGGTTCATTTACTCGACGGCGTTGCCTCCCGGCGTTCTCGGGGCCATGGACGCGGCGCTGGATATCGCCCCCGGCATGAACGCCGAACGTCGACGCCTGCACGCCAACGCCGATAAACTGCGCCGGGCGCTGGCTATGGCCGGAATCGCCGGCGCCGGCTCGACCACCCAGATCGTCCCCGCCGTAATCGGCGGCGAGGCGGCGGCTGTGGAGGCCTCCCGCATCCTGGAAGACGAGGGTGTACTCGGCATCGCCATTCGTCCGCCTACCGTCCCCAGGGGAAGCAGTCGCATCCGCTTTGCCGTCACCGCCGATCATACCGACGAGGACATGGACTTGCTGATCGGCATCCTTCCCCGCCTCGCCGGGTTGCGCCGATGACTATCAAGACTCCGACGCTGGCGCTGGTCCACGGCTGGGGATTCGATGCGGGTTTCTGGGACCCCCTGCGGGCGGCCTTGCCGGAATTTCCCTCGGTAACCATTGAACTCGGTTTTTGCGGCGGCAAGGCATGGTCCGGTGAAATCCCGCCGGGTCCGCTGGTCGCCGTCGGCCACTCGCTGGGATTCCTCTGGTTATTACACGAAAAACCGTTTCCCTGGCGGGCAATGGTGTCGATCAACGGCTTTCCCCGTTTTACCGAAGGCGACGGTTTCACACCGGCGGTGGAGCCGAAGACGCTTGAAAGGATGAGCGCCGGACTGGAGCGCTCGCCGGAAAAAACCGTTGCCGATTTCATGACTCGTTGCGGCGGCGACAAACCGCCTGACGGCTTGGACAAGGAACGGCTGCGCCGGGGACTTGAGTGGCTGAGAGACTGGGACCGGCGGGCGGCGCTGGAAAGCGAGAGGACGCCCGTGCTGGCGCTGGCCGGACGCTTTGACCCCATCGTGCCGCCGGCGATGAGCGAAGCCGCCTTCAAAGGCCTTGCCAATGTCGTCCTGCGCTGGCATGACGGCGGCCACTTGCTGCCGCGCACCGCGCCTGACCGGTGCGCCGAAAGGATCAGGGAATGCCTGGAACGGCTATGAATTCCGAGCACAAGGCGCGTATCGCCGGCTCATTCGGCGCGGTGTCTGACGGATACGCCGGCGCCGCCGGGCTTCAGCGTCTTGTCGCCGGGCGGCTCGCCGGGCGCATCACCGGCTTGCCCCCGAGGCCGAGGGTGCTGGAAGTCGGCTGCGGAACCGGGTTTCTTACCAAGGCTCTGCGTCAGGACGTAGCGGACGGTCGATGGGTGGTCAGCGACATCGCCCCGCCGATGGTGGCTAATTGTCGCCGTGAATTGGGGGCGCCGGAAGACATTCTTTTCCTCGCCATGGACGCCGAGCGGCCGGCGCTGGCGGGCGGGTTCGATCTGGTTTGCGCCAACCTCGTTTTCCAGTGGTTTGGCGACCTGGAATCCGGCATTCGCAAGATGGCGGGATTGCTGGGGCCGGGCGGGCGCCTCGCTTTTTCCACCCTGACGGCGGGGACGCTGGAGGAATGGCGGCTGGCTCATCTGGCGCTGGGGCTGTCTCCGGCCACGCCCGCCTATCCTGATATCGGCGTCTTTACCTCGATTCTCAAGGGCGTAGCGGTGGAGGAAGAGGAAATCGTTCAGACCTATGAATCGGCGCACGCCTTCGTCGCCGCCCTCAAGGCCATCGGCGCTCACACCCCGGCGCCGGGCAAGCGGCCCCTGTCCGCCGGGACTTTTCGCCGCGTACTGCGTCAGTTGGACGGCAACGCCGCCACCGCTATCACCTACAGGGTGGCTTACGGCATCTATACCGAGGGCAGGCGATGACCGGCGGTCTGTTCGTCGCCGGCACTGATACCAGTGTCGGCAAGACCGTCGTCGCCGCCTGTCTGGTCAAGGCGATGGACGGCGACTACTGGAAGCCTGTGCAATCAGGACTTGGCGACGACGCGGATACGGCGACGGTGGCCCGGTTGACGGGCCTGTCCGGTGATCGTCTGCATCCTCCCGCCTATGAATTCACAAACCCCCTGTCCCCTCATCAGGCGGCGCTGCTGGAGGGCGTCGCCATCGACATGGAGCGCTTTCAACTGCCCCGGACCAGCCGCCCGCTGGTGGTGGAAGGCGCCGGAGGGTTGCTGGTTCCATTAAATGATACGCATACCATGATTGATTTGATCATCCGCCTCGGCCTGCCGGTGGCGCTGGTGACGCGCAGCGGTCTCGGCGCCATCAACCATACCCTGTTGAGTCTGGAAGCGTTGAACGCCCGCGCCGTTTCCGTTATCGGGGTCATCGTCAACGGACCATCGAATCCGGGCAATGTCGAGGCCATTCGGCATTATGGCCGGGTCCGGGTTATCTTCGAGATGCCGGAGCTGGTCCCTCTCGACGGCGCGGCGGTAAAGCGGGCGGCGGAGAGTTTGTCAGGAATACCGGGATGAGCCGCGCCGGGGAACTGTCGGGCCTGGACCGTCGCCACGTCTGGCACCCGTTTACCCAAGCCGGGACATCGCCCGATCCGGTGGTGGTGCGCGAGGCCAGGGGCGCGGTGCTGTACGCCGAGGACGGGCGCGAGTTCCTGGATATGATCTCGTCGTGGTGGGTCACCCTGCACGGCCACGCCCATCCGGCCATCGCCGAGGCCGTGGCCGATCAGGCGGCGCGGCTGGAACAGGTTATCTTCGCCGGCTTTACCCATGCTCCCGCCGTTCGTCTGGCGAAGCGACTGGCGACGTTGCTGCCCGGCGACCTCAACCGCGTATTCTTCTCCGACGACGGCTCGACGGCGGTGGAGGTGGCGCTCAAGCTGGCCCATCAGTATTGGCGCAATACAGGAAATCCCGAACGGCGGCGCTATCTCTCCTTCGAGGGCGGCTACCATGGCGATACGGTGGGAGCGATGTCGGCGGGAAGCAAGTCGGGGCTGTTCGACCACTGGCAGGATTTGATGTTCAAGGTGACCGCCCTTCCCTTTCCGGCCACCTGGGAGGGCGACCTGAACGTGGAAGAAAAGGAAGCCCTGAGCCTGCATGTGCTGGATGCCTGTCTCGACGAAATGAGCGGCGAGACCGCCGCCCTTATCGTCGAGCCGCTGGTGCAGGGCGCCGGCGGCATGCGCATGTGCCGGCCGGAGTTTTTACGCGCCGTCGCCGGGCGGATCAAAGACGCCGGAATATTACTCATCCTGGACGAGGTGATGACCGGATTCGGACGCACCGGCGACATGTTCGCCTGCCTTAAGGCCGAGGTGACGCCGGACATCATCTGCCTGTCCAAGGGATTGACCGGAGGTTTTCTGCCGATGTCGGTAACTGTCGCCGCCGACGCCGTTTATGACGCCTTTGTGGGGGATGCCTTGAGCAAGGCCTTCGCTCATGGCCATTCGTTTACCGCCAACCCGTCGGGTTGCGCGGCGGCGCTGGCGTCCCTTGATCTGCTGGAGAAAGACGAAACCAAAGAGCGCATAAAGATGATCGAGGCCGTTCACCATCGGCGCCTGTTTTCATTACCGGAAAGTCCCAGGCTGGCTCGTCACCGCGTTATGGGAACAATCGCCGCCGTTGATGTAGAATGCCGAGACGCCGGCTATGCGGCGGAAGTGGGGCCGATACTCAGGGAATTTTTCATGGACCGGGGATTGTTGATTCGCCCGCTGGGCAACGTGATTTATCTGCTGCCTCCGTACTGCGTCAGCGAAGATCAGCTTCACAGAGCCTATGACGCCATAGCCGCCGCCGTCGTTGAGGTGATCAAATGACGCGGGCGGAGATACTTTCCCTCTTTCAACTGCCGTTCAACGATCTTCTCTGGCAAGCCCATCAGACGCATCGTGAGAACTTCGACCCCAACACGGTGCAACTAAGCTCATTGATATCCATCAAGACCGGCGGCTGCGCCGAAGATTGCGCCTACTGCACGCAAAGCGCCCATTTTGACACCGGCTCCGAGGTCACTTCGATGGCGCCCGTCGGCGAAGTGGTCGCGGCGGCGAAAAAGGCCCAGGCGGCGGGCGCCACCCGCTTTTGCATGGGCGCCGCCTGGCGCGGACTCAAGGACCGTGATCTCGCCGCCGCCGTCGAGATGATCCGGGCAGTGAAGGCGCTGGGCATGGAAACCTGCATGACGCTGGGCATGGTGACCGACGCCCAGGCGACGGCGTTAAAGGAAATCGGTCTGGACTACTACAACCACAATATCGACACCTCGCCGGAGTACTACGGCAAGGTGGTCACCACCCATGATTACCATGACCGGCTGGCGACGCTGGGATCGGTGCGCAAGGCGGGGATCAAGGTGTGCACCGGCGGCATCATCGGCATGGGCGAGAGCCGCGACGACAGGGCCGGGATGCTGGAGACCCTGGCCAACATGAACCCTCACCCCGACAGCGTCCCCATCAACATGCTGGTGGCGATGCCGGGGACGCCGCTTGCGGGCGTTCCGCCGCTGAGTCCGCTGGAGATGGTGCGTATGGTGGCGGCGGCCCGCATTCTCATGCCCCGCTCCTATGTGCGCCTGTCGGCGGGACGCAAGGGGATGACGGCGGAGACCCAGGCCTTGTGCTTCTTCGCCGGCGCCAATTCCATCTTTTACGGCGACAAGCTGCTGACCGCCGACAACCGTGATCTTGACGAGGATCGAGAATTGTTCGCAGAGCTTGGCATCAGCGCACAGTTATCTCCTGCCTGACGGAATACTCCTTGGGGTCGCCGTTTTTGCGAACCAGCTTCGCCTCTCCCCGGTAGATTCCCGGCGTCCAGATTGATCCGTCGCGGCGCTTGGCGATGAAGAAATAGCGCCGCGCCTGGGTTTTCTTGATCTTGTTGGTTTTTTCCATAACCTTCTCGCCCTTGGGGCCGGTGATGGCGAGAGTCGCCTCGTCTCCGTCCTGCACATTGAAAATATCGGCCCACAAGGCGATGTGAAGCGTATCCATAGGGAACTTCGCCTCCCGATAAAGTCCCTCGCGGGCATCTTCATCTTTCGGAACCAGGGGGGCAAAGCCTGAGTTATAGATAGCCGTGGGGCGGTAAGGAAGGGCCGCCAGCGCCGCGTCGTCCCAAAGCGGCTGTTCGCCGGGTCCGCAACGGATCATCTCATCGGCGCCGGAGAAGGGATCAAGGATTTTTTTAGCTTTCTCCACCTGAAAATGAAGATGGGGGAACATGGTCATGCCCGAGAGGCCGACCATGCCGAGCGGTTTGCCGCGCCCCACCCGTTCCCCCTCCCTGACGATGACGCTGTTCCGGCGCAGGTGGCAGTACTGGGTTATCAGTTCGTTGTCATGCTTGATTCTGACGCCGTTGCCGCATTCCTTGTTGTCCAGGCGGCCTTGGGGCAGGCTCCTGAAATCGACATCCTGCATGCTGTCGCGCACGCCGATGACGACCCCCGGCGCCGCCGCCGTCACGGCGACGCCCCGGCGCACCTCCGCCATGTCGCGGACGGCGAAATCGGTTCCCTTGTGCCGGTCGTCCGGCGGCGCGTCATAAGTGGCGACGCCGCAATTATAATCCAATACCCCCTTGCCCGGTTTGAGATCGACGTAATTGGCAATCCAGCAGGTCGCGCCGGGAACGCAATCAAGGGGAAGGCCAAGCCTGAGACGCCCCTCATCCGCCGCCGCCGGACTCAAGAGCAAAAAAACGACCAAAGAATAAAACAACCGCATCTTCATGACGCAGCAATAGCACAAATTTCCGGGCGTTTGGGAAAGGATGCGGCCTTTCGCGCTTTCCCCTCCTTGCCAAGGAGCCGATACTGTTTTATGAAACACAGAGGCTCAGAGACACAGAGGAGGATAGAGAAGATAAATAAAAAGCAGGAAGAAAACTTCGCTTGATCTTCTCTGCGCCTCTGCGCCTCTGTGTTCAAAGCACACAGACTGATAATTCCCTCTTTGTAAGAAGGGGAGGATTTTTCAGAGTCACTCTTTACGGCCACCGGCATTATAACCCACAATAAATCCTTCAATACCGTCAAAGAACAATCAATCATCGGCTGTAAGCAATTGCTTCGCGGCGGAGCCTCGTCGTTGCTGCGGGAGCCGCTGTTTCCGGTAGCAGAAAAAAATCCTACTGACAATATGAACGCGCCTAGTTATACCAATTATAAATTATATCAGGATTATAAAAATACGGTCGCCCTTCCTGACAACGGCCTGACAACTGGCTTTTGTATAAAATACGCCTAAAGACCATATAATTTATGTGTATAATTAATGGTCATGATATGTTCTTGCGCGCCTTTTCCTTGCCGAGGGATCGCCACCGGCGTAAAGGAGGGTGTGACGGCCATCACAGGCTCCGGGAAGTGTTTAGGCTAAGGTCATCCGAATCGGTTGATATTGCCATACTCGAACATAAAACAACTTTTTGAGGATATGGTTTAAAAATGTTGGCGCGACTCCCGATGCGTAAGGTTCTTATCGTCGATGACGATACGAGGATCATCCAGACCCTCGGCAGTTTATTGCGCGAGGAGGCAAGCGTAACCTTGGCCACCAGCGGCGAGGACGCCATGATGATCGCCAAGGCCAACAAACCCGACTTGATCCTGTTGGACGTTGCGATGCCGGGAATGGACGGTTTTGCGGTTTGCGGCAAGCTGAAAAATGACCCGCAGACCAAAAGCATTCCGGTAATTTTTATCGCCGCCGAAGATGACGGCCATGACCAAACCCGGGGCTTTGAACTGGGCGCGGTAGATTACGTCACCAAGCCCTTCAATTTGCCGATCATCGCGGCAAAGGTGAAGAGTCTGCTTGCTCACTTGCCCGCCTCGACCGTTAATGGTAGTGCCGACAGTCGCCGCAGGGGCGCAGATGCTCCCCGCAAGGCCGAGGGTAACGGTCGCAGGGCCGTGGAGGGCGGATGCCGCAGAGCCGGGAAAAACGACCGCAGTTCTTTGAAAAACAGACTGCTGTCCCGGCAGACAGGCAAGATTGCCGCCGTAGCCGCGCTTTTGCTTTTTGCCGGCATCGGCTATGGAAAATACTTCAAGGATTCTCCCGCGCCGCCGGACGCCCCGCAATCCAGGTCGTACATCCCGGCCAAGCCCGATTCGCCGGGCCGCGCTTCATCTGTGGATTGGGTAAAGAACACAAGTTGCGGGGCTATCCCCAAGGTATCGTGGTGGGGGACGCTGACCCACAAAAACATGGTTGAATACGTCAATCAAAGACATGCCGGAGACTGGGCGCCCTACATCGCCAAGTGGGAACAGCAACTTGTTTTGATGAAAGACATTTTATCCCGGGACGGGACCGCCAAGACCAAGGACGGCGCCTTGCTGCAAGGAAAGGAACTCGAAGCCCATATCGCCGACCTGAAGACGCGGGTGGATGTCGCCGTCTGTCTGGCCGGAGAAGCCGCCGTCGCCAAATCACGGTAATAACGCCCGCGGCCTTAATCATTCTTTCCCCTCCTTACCAAGGAGGGGTCAGGGGAGGTTGTTGCAACGACCCTCTCTAACTCCCCCTTGAAGCAAGGGGGAGAATTTTCAGAGTCATTTTTTACGACCGCCGGTAATAACGCCCGCTTTCTGGCGGCGCAGTCCCGGCAGTTCATGTCGGCAACGCCTGAAATCATTTCCTCCAGGCGTTCGACAAAGCATTCCACCAGTAGCGGGTGCGGCCCCAGGTGACCGGCCGTCAGCATTTTGATGTTCGGCCATCGTGACGCCGCTTGCTTGACCTCGGCCTGCACCCCCTTGACCCGGACGCCGGTGAACAGGAAATAGGGCAGCGCGACGACCTGCCTGTAGCCCGACATCGCCGCACGGTCCAGCGCCTCGCCGACGCCGGGGGCGCTGACGCCGCTGAACGCCGTTTCGGCCCAGCCGAAGCCCATTCCTTCCCACAACATGCGCGTGATTTTTGAGATATCGGAGTTGGCGCCGGAATCGCTGCTCCCGCGCCCCACCACCAGGAGCAGACTGTCCTTGCGGGCGGCCCCGGCGGATGATGAGGCATCCTCCGCCTCGGCGATGCGTTTCGCCGCCAGCGTCAGCAATTTGGCGTCAACGCCCAACTCGCGGGCCGTCATCACCCGAACGCCGGGGGCGGCATCGGTGAAGGCGTTGATTGCGGAAGGAATGTCATTTTTCACATGCCCGGCGGAAAACAACATACACGGCAGGCAAATGATATGTTCGGCGCCGCGCGCTTTCAGTGTCTCCAGGCCATGTCTGATGGTGGGGAGCGAGTACTGGAGAAAACCGCTTTCTATCTCCCGGCCCGACAGTCGCCGGCGCAGGATTCCGGCAAACTCATTGAATTCATTGACGGCCTGTTTATCGCGGCTTCCATGACCGCAGATCATTACTCCGGTCTTCGCGCTCATTCCTTTTCCCTTTTTTTTACTGACCTAAGCGCAGTGTCTTGATCAGAGTATCGGCGGAAAATTTCGGATCAAACCGGTAGCCGTTAATTTGCTTCAGGCATTCATGGTAATGAAAACGAGCGACGCTCTCTTCCTTTCCCTTGACGGCCTTTATAGCCAGTATCTTGCCGTGGAACTCCTTAAGCGCCTCCGCCGCCTCCCTGGTAATTTCGGAGGGGAAAACCATATCTCCGAGTTGAGTGATGACATAGAAGGCCGCATAATCCTTGCTATAGGCCCCTTCCAGCAGCTTGGTCATGGCGGCGGCGGCAACGGCTTTCTTGAAAGCCATTGATATCCGAAGCTTCCTACGACTGCTTAGGATGCCCTTCCTGCCGGTTTTGCTCCGCGCCATGCCTGATCCTGCGTAGTTATTCTGTAATGCTAACAGTTATAAAGTTATTTGTTTATAAAGTTATTGATAACCACCGAATGTTTTTTATGAATGCCGGATTAACGGCATGATCAGCCCTGGTTAAGGGCGTCAGTGCGATAATTCGCTCAGCTTAACGTCAAACCATGGGAGGTCCGTCATGGATACCCTGTATGCTCTTCTGGCTACTACCGTCTTTGGAACCATCTTCATCGGCTTCACGTTTTTGTGCTCGGCTTTTGTTTCTCTGGTTCTTCCCGACCGCAAGGCCTATTAATATATCTCGCAGGGCAATCTATTGAATGTCTCCATAATAACAAAAAGTTGTTCACAACAGCCTTTCTTGGCCGTGCATGACGGTAATGAAACGGCTTACCTTTCATCATGCTTTCGCGTCTTAGCGTCTTCGCGTGAAACATGGTCTGTTCACGCGAAGACGCTAAGACGCCAAGTTATTTTGGCCGCCGTCAAGTCCGCGCCGGGCCGAGCCTCACCGTCTTTGCGAGGAGCGGAGCGACGAAGCAATCCAGTCAGCAAAACCGCCATCTGGATTGCTTCCCGCGTCGCTGCCCCCTTCGCTACGCTCGGGGCGCGGTCGCAATGACGGCAAGGCGACCGCAGCTTATCCTCAACTTTTTTGCTGAAATTTTTGGGGAAGATCCTGTCCGGGGACAGTCCTGTCCGGGGATGGTTGACCATTCTTTCCCGAAGGGGTAGCCTTGACAATCGGTTCACCCGCCGCCGGTCCTTGTCTATTCCCAATCATTAGAGCGTTATCCGACCAAATGCATGAGATAACACAAGCGGCGGCGGCTACTGATTTTCAGATGTGGGCGGTGTTTGCCGTCATTCTGGGGGCGCTGGCGCTTTATATAAGCGAGCGGCTGCCTATGGAGGTGTCGTCTTTCGGCGTTATCTGCGCATTGCTGCTGTTTTTCTCCGTGTTTCCTGTGGCCGACGGGAAGGGCGGCAACCTGCTTGGCCCCGCCGATCTTCTTGAGGGGGTCGCCAATCCGGCGCTGATTGCGATGCTGTCGCTGCTGGTGATGGGTCAGGGCATGGTCCGCACCGGCGTGATGGATCGCAGCGCCCGGCTGTTGATGCGTATCTGCGGTCACCATGCGGGAGTGTCCATAACCGTTTCCCTGATCATGGTGTTCGCGATCAGCGCCTTCATCAATGATACTCCTGTCGTTATCATGTTTATTCCCATTATGCAGGCGCTGGCGACGCGCCTGGGCTTCTCGGCGAGCAGGATAATGCTCCCCCTCAGCTATGTCGCCCTGCTGGGCGGCATGACGACGCTGGTCGGCACCAGCACCAACTTGTTGGTCAACAGTGCGCTGATCCAGATGTCGGTTCGGCCCTTCGGCTTCTTTGATTTTACGATTCCCAGTCTGGCGGTGGGCGGGGCCGGGCTGCTCTTTATTTTGCTGTTCGCGTCGCGTCTGCTGCCGGATAGAACCTCGCTGGTCAATACCATGTTCGAAGGCGGCGGCAAGCAGTTCATCGCCCAGATCATCATCACCGAGGGTTCGCAACTGGTGGGCAAGGAGGCGGCCGGCGGCCACTTCGCCAGTTTGCCCGACATGACGGTGCGCATGGTTCAGCGGGGCGAAGAAGGCATCCTTCCTCCCTTCGAAAACTATCAGGCCCAAGCCGGCGACGTGCTGGTGGTGGCGGCCACCCGCAAGGTGCTGACCATGGCGTTGTCCCATGATCCGGGCCTGCTGGACCCGGATATTGACGATGATCGTATCCCCGATGGCGAGCGTTCGCAGCGAAACAGCCAGCGGATGCTGGCCGAGGTGATGGTGGCTCCGGCCTCGCGGTTTATCGGCCAGACCCTTCCCCAGATCGGATTTCACTACAAGACGCAATGCATCGTACTCGGCATCCAGCGCCGCTCGCGGATGATTCGCTCTCGCCTCGCCGATATCCAGCTACGGGCGGGGGACATGCTGTTGGTTCAGGGCCAGCCCAAGAACATCAGCGCCCTGAAAAGGCAAGGCGACGTAGTGCTGATCGAATGGTCAACGGAGGAACTGCCGACGCTGGACCACGCCAAGCGGGCCAGCCTGATTTTTTTGATAACCATCTTGTTGTCCGCTTCGGAGCTGCTTCCGGTGGTGGCGGCGACATTGACGGGGGCCACCGCCATGGTGGCTTTAGGCGTCCTCAATGTCCGCCAGGCGGCCCGCGCCATTGATCCGATGCTCGTTTCCATGATCCTGGCCTCCATGGCTATGGGCGCCGCTCTGCACGGGACCGGAGGGGCGGCCTATCTGGCCAATGCCTTTGTGAAGGCCTTTGAAGGCTTCGGGCCGACCGTAATCCTGTCGCTTTTTTTCCTGATGGTGGTGGGGTTCACCAACGTGCTCGCCAATAACGCCGTCGCCGTCCTGCTTACGCCCATTGCCGTTAATCTGGCCCAGGCGATGAGTCTCCCCCATGAACCGTTCGCCGTCGCCGTGATTATCGGCGCCAGTTGCTCCTTCTCGCCGATAGGGTATCAGACCAATTTGCTGGTGATGGCCCCCGGTCATTACAAGTTCACTGACTATGCCCGCGTCGGCATCCCCCTGGCCATCGTAATGTGGACCGTCTTCACCATGTTTGTCCCATGGTACTACGGGCTTTAGAGTATTAATGCCCGCTTGGCGGAGCTTTTTTCGGCTCCTCTTTCGCCTCCTTTTTCGGTTCCTCTTTCATATCCTCCTTGGCGTGGGTTACATGCCCCGACATGCTGAAAGCTTCGCTCTTTGACAAGCCGACGATGATGCAGCCGTCCCCGACGTTGTAGAACTGCCATAGCGTATGGACTTTTGATTTCCCGACGGGGATGGGGACCAGAGTCTCCTTGGCGCCGACATGCTCGATTGCTCCCCGTCCGCCCGGATCGGCCGTGATATAGTGGTGACCGCTTTTTCCCGCCTCAAAGCGCGACTCTCCACAGACAAAAACATGCCGGGTGTGGTGGGACAACTTCTCCATCTCGACTACCGTCTTGGCGTAGAAGATACAGCGTTCCTCCATTTTTTCCCTGGAGGTCGTCTTCGGCAGGCCGACAAGCTCATAGAGTGTTGCGTCCGTGTAGGTCCATCCTTTCGGCGTGGTGTATTCGTCAATCATTTTTTGGCAGGCATCGACATCCTTGACCGCGAATCCTTCTTTGATCGCCTTCTCGGCCATGCTTTTGGCTTTACTGACCATTTCCTCTTCGAACTTCTTCATGGTCGGCTTGTTGAGTTCGTAGGTCACCGTGTAGGCATACCATCCCAGTATCCCGATGATCGGCAATCCGAACACCAAAATGGCCCGCTTGGCGGCCTTGGAGCGCCAGAAGCTTTCCTTTTTCTTGGGCGCTTCCTTTTTAGGGTCTTCCTTTTTAGGGGCTTCTTTTTTAGGTTCTTCGGGTTTCTTTTTCTCAGCCATGTTCCATCACTCTATAACGATGATCGCCGACAAATCAGGATTAACTTTATCATGCACGGCGTCCCGCTTGCGGACAAATTATTTTCCCGGCAAATGTTTCATTCCATTGCAGCATTGTGATCACGCCGGGCACTACAAGCGATTGACGGTTCCCCGCTATACCATATATTGCCAAGGGTGATTAGAGTAATGGACACCATCTCTATACGGGCTTATTCGTATCTCCTCAAAGGGGGGAAAATTGCTGGACCCAATAAGCCATGAAACGATGACGGCCCCTATGCCGCTCCTGGCCGGAAAGCGAGGCCTGATCATGGGCGTCGCCAACGACCGTTCGATCGCCTGGGGCATCGCCCGTGCGGCCAGCGCCCAAGGCGCCGAACTGGCGTTCACCTACCAGGGCGAGGCCTTGCAGAAGCGCGTGACGCCGTTGGCCGAATCGATCCGGTCCAATTTGCTGCTTCCTTGCGACGTTACCGATGCGGCAAGCATGGACGCGGTCTTCGCCGTTATCGCCAAACGCTGGGGAAAGCTGGATTTCGTGGTCCATGCCGTCGCTTATTCGGACAAAGAGGAACTGAAGGGCCAATACATCGACACCTCGCTTGATAATTTCACCCGGACCATGAATATCTCGTGCTACTCCTTCACCGCCCTGTGCCGGCTTGCGGCGCCGCTTATGACCAATGGCGGCAGCTTGTTGACCCTCAGCTATCTCGGCGCCGAAAGGGTTACGCCCCATTATAACGTCATGGGGGTCGCCAAGGCGGCGCTCGAAGCCAGCGTCCGTTATCTGGCTGAGGATTTGGGATCGCGCAACATCCGCGTCAACGCCATTTCCGCCGGTCCGATGAAGACCCTGGCGTCGTCGGGTATCGGCGATTTCCGCTATATCCTCAAGTGGAACGAATACAATTCACCGCTCAGGCGCAATGTCACCCTTGAAGACATCGGCGGCGCCGGCCTATATCTTTTGAGCGACATGTCCAGCGGCGTAACCGGCGAGATACATCACGTTGATTGCGGTTACCATGTGGTCGGCATGAAGGCGGTGGACGCGCCTGACATTTCAACCGTATAGGTCTTCCATGTCCGGCAACACCTTCGGCCACTTGTTCCGCGTCACCTCCTTCGGCGAGAGTCACGGTCCCGCCATCGGCTGTGTTATCGACGGCGTTCCGTCCATGATCGAGCTTGGCGAAGAGGATATCCAGCCCTACCTGGACAAGCGTCGCCCCGGTCAATCCGAATTTACCACTCAACGCCAAGAGCCGGATCGGGTCGAAATCCTTTCCGGCGTCTTTGAGGGACTGACCACCGGCGCCCCCATAGGATTGCTGATCATCAACGAGGATGCGCGCTCCAGGGACTATGCCGAGATCAAGGACAAGTTCCGTCCCGGCCATGCCGACTTTACCTATCAGCAAAAATACGGCATCCGCGACTATCGCGGCGGAGGCCGCTCCAGCGCCCGGGAAACGGCGATGCGGGTCGCCGCCGGCGCCGTCGCCCGCAAAGTGCTTGGGCCTAAGGTGAATATTCGCGGCGCTTTGGTGCAAATGGGAACGCACCGTATCGACCGTCAGGCCTGGGATTGGGCCGAGACCGGAAATAATCCATTTTGGTGCCCCGACAAGGCGATGGCGGGAGTTTGGGAAAATTACCTGGGCGCCATTCGTAAGGACGGCTCTTCCATCGGCGCCGTGGTTGAAATTGTGGCCTCGGGCGTTCCGGCGGGCCTCGGCGCTCCGGTCTTTGACCGGCTGGACGCCGATATCGCCAAGGCCCTGATGAGCATCCCCGCCGTCAAAGGCGTCGAGATCGGCGCCGGATTCGCTTCCGCCGAACTCACCGGCCCCGAGAACGCCGACGAAATGCGCATGGACGGCGAACGCCCGGCATTCCTTTCCAATAACGCCGGCGGCATTCTGGGCGGCATTTCCAGCGGTCAGGACATAATCGCCCGGATCGCCGTCAAGCCGACCAGTTCCGTCTTGATCCCCCGCAAGACCGTTACCGCCCTCGGCGAAGACACCGAGATCATCACCAAGGGCCGCCATGATCCCTGTATCGGCATCCGCGCCGCGCCGGTGGCCGAGGCCATGATCGCCCTGGTCCTGGCCGATCACCTGCTGCGCCACAAGGCCCAATGCGGGAAGTGAGAAGAAGCCGGCGCATCAGGATTGATCAGGATCACCCGCGTTGCGCCTTGGCGTCATTGCGACCGTGAGAGCGTCAGCGACACGGGAAGCAATCCAGTGGCCGGTGGCGCTCTCTGGATTGCTTCGTCTTGCTTCGTCGCTCCGCTTCTCGCAATCCTCGCAAAGACGATAAGGCATGGCCCACAACGGTCTTGAGTGTTCCAATCAATCTTTAAATGCTCTAGTACTTGACCCATGGTCGGTTCGGACAATAACAGGCGGCTTCCGGCGATCCCCGGTCATCGGTTTGAAACGTCATGGTTCTGGCGCTCCCTGCCGGCGGGCATGCGGCGGCGCTGGTGGATGTTTCGGGCGCCGGATTTGATTGCCCGCTTCTGGCCGGTGTTCAAGCCCCGTCGCGGTCTGCTGGTGGTGCGCATGGACGGCATCGGCGATATGGTGCTGTTTCGCGGCGCTCTGGATCATTATTCCGAGGTTTTCGGCATCGCGCGCGAAGATATTACGGTGCTCGGCTGCGCCAGTTGGGCCGTCATCGCCGATGTGATTTTCGCCGGCTACCGCGTTTACACTATCGACGAACACGCCTATGCGCGTCGTCCGCTTTATCGGTTCAAGGTTTCGCTTTGGGTGCGCAACCTGGCGCCTGCGGTCACCGTCTGTGATTCATTTCTGCGGCGGGCGATGATGGCCGACAGCCTGACCTGGGTTTCAGGAGCGCCGAGGACCGTCGTTTCCCTGCCCTATATCAATGAGCCGACGCGGCCTGAGTTCTTGTACTATCTGAGTCAGGTTGACGATATTATCACGACCGGCGACTACCCCACCCACGAGGTGATCCGCCATTTTCGCTTTGTCTCGGCCGTCGCCGGTTCGGAAATCACGCCGACGCCGCCGAAAATTGCCTGGCGCAGCGATGCGCCGCCGATTGAGGACGGAGCGCCCTATGTGGTTCTCAATCCCGGCAGCAACGAGCCGGGCCGCCGCTGGCCTTTGGCCTGTTATCTGAACATCGCCCGCCGGCTGCTCAAGGAAGGCTATCGCGTGGTTTTCGTCGGCGCCCAGGAAGAAAAAACCGGCGAGGAGCGGATGAGCGAAATCGGCAGGGAAGCCGGCGTTATCGACCTCATCGGATTGACCGGCCTGCCTGTTTTACTGGATATCATCAACCATGCGGCGGGCATGATCAGCAATGATACCGGGCCGGCCCACCTCGGCATCGCCCTCGGGACGCCGACCCTGGTCATCGTCGGCGGCGGACATTTCGGCAGCTTTGTTCCCTATCCTGAAAGCGTAACCCCCGCCAATGCCCGTTTCGTCTTCCATGAGATGGAGTGCTATCACTGTTTCTGGCGATGTCACAAACGACCGACCAAGTTCGATGTTTTCCCCTGCATCAGCGCCATCGGCGAGGACCGGGTGTGGGATGAAATAGAAGGGCTGCTGAAAAGCGGCGGGGCGGCCTGACGTGTCGCGCCTGAAACTTTCCGCTCTGGTTGACCGCTATGTGATGCTGAGAAGGCGGCGGCAGGGCCGAAGCCGGCGGCGGCGCGGCGTGCTGCTGATTTCCAGCGGCGGACTGGGCGACACTATCTTGTTCTCGCTGATGATTCCCCGCTTCAGGGCGTTGGCCATGGACGGCGAGCCGATTCATGTGCTGGTCCAGACCAAGTCGCAGGCCGTCGCCTTCCTGTTTCCTCCCGATGTCCGGTTGATCGGGATGGATTACCGCCGCTTTCTGCGCAATCCCGTCTATCGTCTGGGCGTCTGCCTGGATTTCAATAACGCCGGCTACCGGCTGGTCGTAAGCGCCGATCATTTGCGTTTGCCGACGGTGGATGATGTCATCGTCATGGCCTGTAACGCCGAATACTCCATAGCCATGGAGCCGCGCTCCTGGCCCAAGCACGACAAGCAGCTTTTAGCCAACCGTTGTTGGTATGACCGCTGGGTCAAGGTCAAAAGCGGCATGGCTCATCGTGCGGTGCGGTGGACGGAACTGGCCAATGCCTTGACCGCTCGCGATGATCCGCCGCCCATGGTTCGCTTCGCGCCGGAAAGGGTGCCTAATCCGGCCAAGCGCGAGCGGCCGTTTGTCGTCCTGCATCCGTTTTCCGCCGTCGCCCTGCGCCAACATCCCATCAGGCAATACCGGCGGATTATCGACGCCGTGAAGGCGGATTTTGATGTGATCCTGTCGGCGGGACCGGGCGACCTTGCGCGCAATCCTGAATATTCGGAGCTTGCCGGCGTCATCGTCAACGAGGAGGGGCTTGAGGCCAAGGCGGCATTGCTGGGCGCGGCGAGTCTGGTGGCGTCGGTGGATACCTCGGTGATGCATTTGGCGGCGGGAATCGGCGTTCCCACTCTATGTCTGGCCGGGGCCGCCCATGTCGTTGACAGCATTCCTTACGATATCCGTATGACTCCGGATAATGTCGTCTTCCTTTATCACGACATGGAGTGTCGGGGCTGCCTCGGCGAGTGTATTCATCCCCCGGAGAACGGCGTCTATCCGTGCGTCGCCCGCCTTGATCCCGATAAGGTGACGGCGGCGGTCTTGAAGCTTCTGAAAAAAGGCGGGGCGGCATGAAAAGCTGGCATGACGCCGCCAGGGTCTATTTTGATCGCCGGGTTGTCGTCATTTTTTTCCTTGGGTTCTCCAGCGGCCTGCCCCTGTTGCTGGTTTTTTCCACCATGTCGGTGTGGCTCAAGGTGGAGGGCGTGTCGCTGACCGCCATCGGGCTGTTTTCCCTGGTCCGCACCCCCTACGCCCTCAAGTTCCTGTGGGCGCCGTTGATCGACCGCTTGCCGTTGCCGGTGTTGAGTAAGATGCTGGGACGTCGGCGCGGATGGGCGCTGGTTACCCAGGCGGCGCTGATGGCGGCGATCTTCGCCATGTCCATGACCGGCCCCGGCGTCAATCCTGCGGCCACCGCCTTGTTCGCCCTTTTGGTGGCGTTTTGCTCGGCCAGTCAGGACATTGTAATCGACGCCTATCGGGTGGAATCCCTGGACGAAGACCAACAAGGCGCGGGCGCCGGGACCATCGTTCTCGGTTACCGGGTCGGCATGTTGAGCGCCGGGGCCGGGGCCTTGTGGCTGGCCTCGGTTTTGACGTGGCCCCAGGTTTATATGGTCATGGCGGCGCTGGGCGCAGTCGGCATGATCACCGTTCTATGCGCCGGGGAGCCTCGGCCGGATGTTTCCCTGACTTTGGCCGATAACGAGGAAAAGCGCATCGCCGACCATCTGGCCGCCGGGCTTCCCCTGTGGTCGGCGCGGGGGCTGGCCTGGCTTTACGAAGCCGTTATCGCGCCGTTCAACGATTTTATGCGGCGTCCCGGCTGGGTCGCCATTCTTTTGTTCATCATGCTTTACAAGCTGGGCGAGGCCTACCAAGGGGTGATGGCCAATCCCTTCTATGTGGAGATGGGATTTTCGATGACCGAAATCGCCGCCGTCAGCAAAGTTTTCGGCCTGGGGGCCACGCTGGTCGGCGCCCTGATCGGCGGCATCGCGGTCAGCCGCTACGGCATTATGCCAAGCCTGATGATATGTGGAATTCTACAGATCGCCGGCATCCTGATGTTTTGCGTTCAGGCCGTGGTCGGCCACGACGTTTTGATGCTGATGGCGACCATTACCGCTGAAAACGTCACCGCCGGCATGGCCACCACCGCCTTTGTCGCCTATTTGTCCTCGCTGTGCACCAAGGCCTACACCGCCACCCAGTATGCCTTGTTGAGTTCCCTGATGGCCTTCGCCCGCGACATGCTGTCGTCGTCGTCGGGATGGGCGGCGGAGACGATGGGCTGGTTCGGCTTTTTCATTTTCAGCGCCGCCCTCGCCGTTCCGGGACTGCTGGTGCTGTGGTGGCTGGGACGGCGGCGACCGACCGCTCAAGCTCACTTCGTTAAGGGGTTGTGACGCCACCAGTTGTTTTCGTTGATCGAATAGACCGGCGAGTAGTGGTAGACGCTGTTTGCCTCCACCACCTGTTTTATTTGATTATCAAGAAGATAAATCCTTGAGTTAAGGTAAACGACAAGGACGGCGTGGCCGACTTTCAGGTTCAGGTCCTTGATTGGCTGACGATCCAGAAGTTGGCGGGCCACAACAGTACAGTTCCTGCCGGGCATCCCGAGACGGTGAATCATAACAAGCCGCCCGCTTATCATATTAGGGAAATCTTTGAGAAAGGGCAGTGTCGGGACAGCTATGTCAAGCCGCGCGACGCCGGGCGGATTCTTCGCAAGAATGACCTATCTGTCGCGATCAATCAATGCACGGAGCTTAAGAAAATGGTGAACACAATCATTTCCGTGTGCGGTGGGACAACTATCGCATGAAACGCTTCCAAACTGCCGCCATCTGCATACCGCCTGCCGTCTGCTCCCATTTTGGACCCGTTCCGGGGACTCATTACTTGTTTCGCAAATCATAAAACCCAGAAATGCCGTTTTTGAATTGCTATCCGCGTTAATTGGCGTTCATCCGTGGTTTTTTCATTTTGGTTATTAGTCACGGGGAGATATGGGGACATAATATTTAATTCAGCCCTGAAAAACGTGAGCAATTAAGTATTGTGTCCTCATATGCGTTGTCCCCATATCTTTAGGCGTCACTCCACTAGGCCCAGCCAAAGTGGTTGCGAACTTGTCCAACCATATGGTTAATTTCGATATTCCTAGAATTATCAACAGATAAGGTTGGTGCGCCGAATCGGCCATACTCTTCTTGCTGTTCAGGGGTAGGCGACAGGAGGACGAGCGATTCAATCGACCAGCCTTTTTCGACGAAAGATGAAAGATAATCCAAGCCACATGGATAATTATTTACTTGGTTAAATCGCAGAGCAATCAAAATGTTAAAGTATCCGGCGCTAATGGTGGGATTGTGTTGAAGTTCCGCCGCCCTATCATTTATATTTGTCATAAAGCCCTTCTGGTCTATAGCTGGCGTAGTCTCATCATCCGGATACACTTCTGCTTCTTGTAACGCCATCTTTTTCCCATAGATGTGCAGGTAGCCTCCTCCGCGCAAAAGTACCTTAACTATTCCTACCGGTCCTTGATTTAACCGTGAAGTGAGATGCCCGATAGTCGTAGATTTCCCGGCATCTGAATCGCCCAAAACCGCCCACACTCTTACCTTAGGCATTTTCATCTCCTTTAATACAAATATTTCGAGAGCATATTCTAATTATTGCCTTTGAGGATAGAAAAATATCTCAAAAATCCGGGGGAAGGTTTTGCAATTTCACTTCGTTAAGGGGTTATGACGCCACCAGTTGTTTTCGTTGATCGAATAGACCGGCGAGTAGTGGTAGACGCTGTTTGCCTCCACCACCTGTTTTATTTGATTATCAAGAAGATAAATCCTTGAGTTAAGGTAAACGACAAGGACGGCGTGGCCGACTTTCAGGTTCAGGTCCTTGACCGCCACCACGCGCATTTGCTCCGCCTTGAACCCCAGATGTTTCAGCGATATGTACTTGGCGATGGCGTAGTCCTCGCAGTCGCCGAAACGCTCCAGAAACTCGTTGGGCGTCGCCCAGTAGTCCTCCACCCCCCAGTTGGCTTTGTCGATGATGTAGGCGGCCTTGTTCATAACCCGGTTGACTTCGTTGACGCGGGTCATTTCGTCCTTGTCCTTGAGGCTTTCGAGAAACTCCATCCATTCCTTGTAATGGCACTTGTTGAGCTTGGTGGATTTGCAGTCGCCTTTTATCTTTTCCGCCTGTTCTTTGGAAAAGCGCGCTACGGCGTCGGTCCATTTGTTAAATGGTTTCAGATTCGTCGAGATGGTCTCCGTGCTGTTGAAGAAGCTGGGGCGCGTTTCCTCGGCCCCCGCCCGCTCTGCGGCAAGCAGGGAAAATGTCAGCGTTCCCAGGAAAAGCAAACGACGCAACCTGCCGAAGTTCATTGGTCAGCACCCTAAAATCAAGAATCAGTATACACTCCGGACGGCAAATTTATGCCCTTACGATAAAGATGTTTCTTTACTTGCGACGCCGGGTAGGATAGCTACCCTTTCAGGGAGGGCGCGGGCGGATGAGTGAGGCAATCAACGAAAGCATCAGGATCGTTGTCGCGGACAAGTCGCCGCTGGTCAGGGCCGGTCTGTCCGGTTTCTTCGAGAACGACGGTCGGTTCAATCTGCTGGCTGCCGTCGCCGGCGGCGAGGCTTTCATGGAAATCGTCGAGCGGACGGAGTTCGCCGTCGGCGTTATCGGCTGGGACATGCCTGATCGCAACGGCCAGGAAATACTACAGGCCCTTCGCAAGCGTCAAAATCCGCCGCGCATCGTCATCTATACCGGCAATGCGGCGCTGAATATCCCCCGTCAGGCCATGCAGTTGGGCGGCGCCGGGTTCTGTTCCAAAAGTGAAGCCTTGAGTACCCTGCTGGAGACCGTCATCGCCGTTTCGGAAGGGCGCATGGTGTTTCCCTTCATGGATATCAACCGGGCCGGATCCGACCCGTTCGGCACCCTTACCGCCCGCGAACAGGAGTTGCTGGCGGCCCTGTCCAAAGGCAGCACCAATGACCAGATCGCCGGAGAACTGGAAATATCCCTCAACACCGTCAAATTCCACCTGAAAAACCTTTACAGTAAGCTGACGGTGAAAAATCGGGCGCAGGCCGTCTCCTGCTACCTGAAATCTCACGGCGGGATGAAATCTTCCGCAGGAATCTAATGGACATTCCATGTTAAATTGGCCACATCTCCTTTTAAAATAAACAGGGGAGATCAAATCGATGACGACCAGCTCGCACCGGGATATGGCCGATGTCATTCGCTTTCTTTCAGCGGATGCCGTGCAGGCGGCTAATTCCGGGCATCCGGGAATGCCGATGGGTATGGCGGATGTAGCCACGGTGCTGTTCTCCCGGTTTCTCAAGTTCGATCCGACGGCGCCGAAATGGCCGGATCGGGACCGCTTCGTGCTTTCAGCCGGGCATGGCTCCATGCTGCTTTACGCGCTGCTCTATCTTACCGGCTACGAGGATATGACGCTGGATGAGATCAAGAACTTCCGCCAACTCGGCGCCAGAACCTGCGGCCACCCGGAATACGGTCATGCCGCCGGCATTGAAGCCACCGCCGGGCCGTTGGGACAGGGCATCGCCATGGCGGTGGGCATGGCTCTTTCCGAGAGGATGCTGAACGCCCGCTTCGGCGACGATATAGTCGATCACTATACCTATGCCGTCGCCGGCGACGGCTGCCTGATGGAGGGCATCAGCCAGGAGGCCATCTCGATGGCCGGACACCTTTGCCTGACCAAGCTGATCGTGCTGTGGGACGACAATTCCATCTGCATTGACGGCGCTACCTCCGCCACCCTGTCTGACGACCAGCTTGCCCGCTTTGCGGCAAGCAGATGGAACGTTCAATCCGTCGACGGTCACGATGCGAAGGCTGTTGCCGCCGCCATCGAAAAAGCCCGCGCCTCTGATAAGCCGTCATTGATCGGATGCAGGACCATCATCGGCTACGGCGCTCCCAACAAGCAGGGAACCTCGGCCACTCACGGGTCGCCGCTGGGAAATGACGAAATAGCTGCCGCCCGTAAAAAGCTGGGCTGGGATCATGGCCCCTTTGAGGTTCCCGACGCCGTGCTCTCTTCCTGGCGGCAAGCGGGGAAGCGCGGCGTCGCCGAACGCGCCGCCTGGGAGAAACGCCTGGCGGCGGCGGACAACAAAGAGGAATTCAACCGCATGATAGCGGGCGGTTTGCCCGAAAACTGGCCGGATATTATCAATGATCTCAAGCGTAACTTCGCCAAGGAGAGGCCGAAGCCGGCCACCCGTCAGGCCTCCGGCAAGGTTCTTGAGGCGCTGACCGCCGCTATTCCCGGCCTGATCGGCGGCTCCGCCGACCTCACCGGCTCGGTCAACACCAAGACGCCCAGCACCAAGCCCGTTACCGCCGCCGATTTCTCGGGCCGCTACATCCACTACGGCGTACGCGAACACGCCATGGCGGCGGTGATGAACGGCATGGCCCTGCACGGCGGATTTATTCCTTACGGCGGCACCTTTCTGGTGTTTGCCGACTATATGCGCGGCGCCATCCGCATGTCGGCCCTGATGGGGCAGCGGGTAATCTATGTGCTGACCCATGATTCCATCGGCCTCGGCGAGGACGGCCCCACTCACCAGCCTGTGGAGACTCTGGCCGGCCTGCGGGCGATGCCTAATTTCAATGTCTTCCGCCCCGCCGACGCGGTGGAAACCGCCGAGTGCTGGGCCTTGGCCCTGGCCGCTGCGGATACCCCGTCAGCCATGGTGCTGACCCGCCAGGGTCTGCCGACGCTGCGCGCCGAGCATACCGACCAAAACCGCTGCGCTCGCGGCGCTTATGTCCTGGCCGAGGCGGAAGGCGGCAAGCGCAAGGTCACCCTGCTGGCTACCGGCTCGGAGGTCAGCCTGGCCATGGAGGCCCGTGATCGCCTCCAGGCCGACGGCATTCCCGCCGCCGTGGTCTCCATGCCTTGCTGGGAGTTGTTTGACGCCCAGGACGCCGCCTATCGCAGCATGGTCCTCGGCCCTTCCGGCGCCGTGCGCGTCGGCGTCGAGGCGGCTATTTCCCTTGGTTGGGATCGCTATCTGGGGGATAATGGAGTCTTCATCGGCATGAAGGGATTCGGCGCTTCGGCTCCGGCCGAGCGGCTTTACGAGCATTTCGGCATAACCACGGCAAACATCGTCGCCGCCGCCAAAGAAAAACTGTAGGGAGGAACGGCAATGGCACTGGTATCAATGCGTCAGCTTCTCGACCACGCGGCGGAGAACGGCTACGGCCTTCCCGCCTTCAACGTCAACAACATGGAACAGGTCAAGGCGATCATGATCGCCGCCGACGCCACCGACAGTCCGGTGATTCTTCAAGGCTCGGCGGGGGCGCGCAAGTACGCCGGCGAAACCTTCCTGCGTCACTTGATCCTGGCCGCCATCGAGGCCTATCCCCACATTCCGGTCTGCATGCACCAGGATCACGGAACCTCGCCGGCGGTGTGCCAACGCTCCATTCAGTCCGGGTTTTCGTCGGTGATGATGGACGGTTCGCTGCGTGAAGACGGCAAGACCCCTTCTTCATACGAGTACAATGTCGAGGTCTCTTCCAGAGTGGTGGCCATGGCCCATGATTGCGGCGTCTCGGTGGAGGGCGAACTGGGATGCCTCGGTTCGCTGGAATCAGGAAAGGCGGGCAAGGAAGACGGCCACGGCGCCGAAGGCAAGCTGGAACACTCCCAGCTTCTCACCGACCCTGACGAAGCCGCCGATTTCGTCAAGAAAACCAAAGTTGACGCCCTGGCCATCGCCATCGGCACCAGCCACGGCGCCTATAAATTCACCCGGCCTCCCACCGGCGACATTCTGGCGATCAGTCGGGTCAAGGAAATCCACGCCCGCATTCCCGATACCCATCTGGTGATGCACGGCTCTTCCGCCGTGCCTCAGGAGTGGCTGAAAATCATCAATGATTTCGGCGGCGAGATGGGCCAAACCTACGGCGTGCCTGTAAGCGAAGTGGTCGAGGGCATCAAGCACGGCGTACGCAAGGTCAATATTGACACCGATCTGCGCATGGCCTCCACCGGCTCGATTCGCCGCCACATGGCGAAGAATCCCTCCGACTTCGATCCGCGCAAGTATCTCAAGGTCGCCCAGGACGGCATGAGCGAAATCTGCAAGTCCCGCTACGAAGCCTTCGGCGCCGCCGGTCGGGCCTCCAGGATCAAGGTGATATCCCTTGAAGCCATGTTCGAACGCTACGCCGCAGGCAGTCTGGACCCACGCATAAAGTAGCCGTTACGCAAGCAACCCCGGGAGGGGTTCGCTTAAGAAAGTTATCCACAGATTACACAGATGAACGCCGATTAAGAACGCCTAAAGAAAATCTGCGAAAATCTGCGCAATCTGCGGACAAAATTCACGTCGCGCTATGACGCTCCTCGCAATGACGGCAAGTTTCATAGTCGATTCGAAAAATCGCTTGACCACGCAGCAGAACCTAAGTAGAACAAAAGGACGGTTTTTCTTTTGTTCTTTTTGTGTTGCGTCCGTAGCGCAAGCGGGCGGCAACCGGGTGGAGGGTGCATATGCTGACCAGAAAACAGTACGAGCTTTTGGTTTATATCGACGGTCAATTGCGTGAGATGGGGGTATCGCCTTCTTTCGATGAAATGAAGGACGCGCTCGGCCTTCGCTCCAAATCGGGGATTCACCGCCTGATCACCGGGCTTGAGGAGCGGGGCTTCATCCGCCGCCTTCCCCACCGCGCCCGCGCCCTGGAAGTTTTGCGCCTGCCGGAAAACTTCGCGGAGCAGCCGAAGAAAAAGCAAAAGACGTCAAACGCCGGCTTCGAGCCTAACGTTATCCACGGCGACTTCAAGCTGTCGGGCGCCGCCATTTCGTCGCGCGACAGCGAGTCCATTGAACTGCCCCTCTACGGACGCATCGCCGCCGGCACCCCCATCGAGGCCCTTCGCGATCAATCAACCCTGGTCAGCGTGCCGATCGACATGCTGGGAATCGGCGACCATTTCGCCCTCAGCGTGGACGGCGATTCGATGATCGAGGCCGGCATCCTCGACGGCGACACGGTTATCATCCAGCGTTGCGAGACGGCCGACAACGGCTCCATCGTCGTCGCCCTGGTCGACGATAACGAAGTGACGCTCAAGCAGTTCCGCCGCAAGGGCCATTCCATCGCCCTGGAACCCGCCAACAAGAATTACGAAACCCGTATCTTCGGTCCCGACCGGGTGAGGGTTCAGGGTCAACTGATCGGCCTGATCCGCAAGTATTGATCCGTTCCAACATGGTCCCTACAGAGAGTTGACGATATGAGTGAGAGCATTGCCGCATTTGACGCCGCCGCCGGCAAAATACTGAAATATCCGCCGGCCGGCGGAAAGCGGAACGAAAAAGCGCTCAAGCCGCCGCCGCGCAAACTCAGGATTCTTGACCTGTTCTGCTGCGCCGGCGGCGCCGCGATAGGCTACTCCCAAGCCGGGTTTGAAGTTGTCGGAGTGGATATAAAGCCCCAGCCGAACTACCCGCTTTCATTCATTCAGACCGACGCGCTCGCGCTTGATCCTGAATTTATTGCGTCGTTTGACGCCATCCACGCTTCGCCGCCTTGCCAGTCTTATTCCGACCTGGCCAAGCGGAACGGCAATGCGGATGAATGGCCGCGCCTCATTGAGCCGGTTCGGGATATGCTTGTTCGATCCGGGCTTCCTTATGTCATCGAAAATGTCGAGGGCCTCCTCTGCTTAATCCGGTTGTCCTGTGCGGCACGATGTTTTCCGGTCTGCGCGTGCTTCGTCATCGGCTGTTCGAGGCGAATTTTGAAATAACGCCGCCGCCTCACAAAAAACACCCGAAGGTTCATACCTTTGACCGCCGCAAGTCCCATTTCGGAAAAACGAATGAATGGGAGGATTTTGTTCAGGTCACCGGCGGCGGCAACTGCACTCTGGCCGCCGCACGACACGCCATGGGTATCGACTGGATGACGAAGAACGAAATTAACGAATCTATCCCGCCGGCCTATACCAGGTTTATCGGTGAAGAATTGTTGCGCTATTTATTCTATGCGGGGCAAGAACCGATGAAGTTTTGCGGGAATGACCGATAGGCTGTCGCAAATACGCCGAAGCGCCAACATGAGCGCAGTACGGGGAAAAGACACCAAGTCGGAAATGATCGTGCGGCGTCTTGTCCACGGCATGGGCTACCGTTACAGGCTTCATTGCAAAGAATTGCCGGGAAGTCCCGACCTCGTTTTCCGCTCGCGACGGAAGGCGATATTCGTCCACGGCTGCTTTTGGCATCAGCACAAGGGCTGCCGAAGAGCGGGCAAGCCTCAATCAAATGCCGGCTTTTGGACGGTGAAACTCGACGGCAACGCGGCCAGGGACGCGGAGCAGCTTAAGGCGCTCAAAAAGAAAGGATGGCGCGTGCTGGTTATCTGGGAGTGCGAGATCAAGAATAATGACGAGTTGCGCACGCGATTGAGGCGTTTTTTGGGGTAAGCTCACAGTCCCCCCTCTTTCTCCTTTTCTTCTTTCTTTTTCTTTTCCGGCCTCACTACCCAGGGACGCTTTCCCCGAACTCCGTTGACGCTTTGAAAACGCACGCCGTCCTCATCCAGCCACAGCGCATAACCGCCGTTGCGCCACAGGTCAAAGCGGTCGATTACCGTATGGGCGGACGGGCAGGAAATCCTCACCGGCTCGGCGCTGACGACCACATCGGCGACGCGGCAATCCTCGGTAAGGGCGCCGGCGTGCGCTACCAGGGCGACCACATGCTTTCCCTTGCGATAGATACATCCCATGAAATCACACGACAGGCGGCCATCGACGCCGACCCCCGAGCGCGGCCACGGAAAAGAAGTCTCGACCTGTCCTGCCCGGCGCAGCCAGGTTTGGCGGATGATGCCTCCCGCCTTCGTCGATGACAAGGCGAGGCCGCCCTTTGCCGCGCGCACCGCCAGCAATTTTCCCCGTTCATCGATCATGATGTCCGGCGGACGGACGAAGAATATGGTCGCCACCCCGGCGACGACGCCGAGGCAGCCCCACAGTCGCCATTTAAGACGCCATATGCACAGCCATGCCCCGCCGAGGACGACCGCCGCCAATCCGTAAGACGGCATGGAAGGCAGGACGCTGACCGCTCCCGGCCAGGAGGAAACGCCGGAGGCGACCTGAATAATCACCTCCACGCCCCACCCCATCGGCGTCAAGGCCAGACTTTCCAGGCCCAGCGGCATCAAGACAAAGGCGACTATCGCCCACGGCATGACCCATACCGATGTCGCCGGCACCGCAATCAGATTGGCCGCCAGACCGTAAGCCTGGAAATAATTGAAATGATAGAGAGCGAACGGGGCCGTCGCCGCGCCGGCGATCAAGGTGGTTATGGCGATGCCGCCGATGCCGAGGAGAGGATAGCGCCACCAGACAGGCGGCGGCTGTTCCCGGCCGCGACGGCGATCTATTACAAACTCATAGAAGGCGATGAGAGCGACGACGGCGGCGAACGACATCTGAAAGCCGGCGCCCAGCATGGTTTCCGGCTGAATCAGCATGATGACGACGGCGGCCCAGGCGACCACACGCATGGATATTCCGCGCCGGTCCAGCATAACCGCCATCATGACAATGCTGATCATCAGGAATGATCTCATGGTCGGCACCGTGGCCCCGGCGACTAGGGAATAAGCCAGCGCCCCGATGACGGCGACGCCGGCCGCCCACTTCTTGATGGGATAGCGCAGGGCGATGAACGGCGCCAAAGCCAATCCCCCGCGAACGACGCCGAACAGAATCCCCGCCACCAGCCCGATATGCAGTCCGGAGATCGACAATAAATGGGCCAGACCGGAATCGCGCACATCTTCCATCAGGCTGAGGGAAATGGCGCTGCGGTCTCCGTTCATTAATGACAGGGCGACGGCTCCCCTGGACCCCGGCAACGCCGCGATGACCTTGTCAGAGATGTGTTGGCGAAGCCTCTCTATGATCAGCCATGCGCCGTCAAGACCATTCTCAGGGGCCTTGGCGATCAATTCCGCCCGCCCCATGGCGAAGCCGACGCCGCCCAGACGCTGAAAATATGACTGGCGCTGGAAATCGAAAGCTCCGGGCGCGGCGGGAGGCGACGGCGGCGACAACATGCCTCTTACCCTGATCCAATCTCCCGGAGAGAGATGAGGTTGGTTGCCGCGCAGGCCCAGCCTCACCATGTCCGGCGTGCGATCCGGACCAAGCCCGGTTATGCGCAGGAGATCAAGGGTTATGCGGTCGCCGTCGGGGTAGTTCTCGACCAGAACGACTCGTCCGCTGACCCCGGTCGGCCCCATGCGCTCCGTCAATACCGGCGCCGCCGCCAGCGCCGTCCGCCATTGGGCGGCGGCAAATCCCAGGGAAACGGCTCCCAGTCCGATCAACGTCATCAGCGCCGCCTGCCGACTGCGTCCGGCAAGGCCCAGAATCAGAGTTGCCGCCGCCAACCCCAGCCCCAGCCACAAGGGCGGCTCGACCGGCAACGAGAAATAAACGGATATGCCCAGGCCCAGGCCTATCGGCAGCCACAAAACCCAGCGTTCCCGCTCTTGTTCCAGCACCGCTTCAAGGCGCCGGACAAGAACGCTCACGCCGAACGCTCTTTGGGGAAACGAACGGTTACCGTGGTCCCCTTTCCCTTTTCGCTTTCAACAGTCATGGTCCCGCCATGCATTTCGATCAGGCTGCGGCACAGATGAAGCCCCAATCCCGTGCCCTCCTGTTTTCGCAACCTGTCGTCTCCGACCTGCCCGAAAGCCGCCATAGCCTTGGGGATGTCCTCCGGCGACATGCCGATTCCGGTATCGGCGACGGAGAAAACCGGCGAGCCGTCGGCGTCAAGGCGGACGGCAAGGCAAATCACGCCGCCCCTGGGCGTGAACTTCGCCGAATTGGACAGCAGATTGATCAATATCTGCTTTAACCTGCGTTCATCGGCGATAAGTTTGGGGAAGCCCGGTTCGATCTCGCAATAAAGGCGCACTCCGTTCTTGTCGGTGCGCGTTTTCACCTGATTCATGCACTCTTCGGCCAGGGCGGCAAACTCCACCTCGTCATCGGATAGCTCCAGCTTGCCGGCTTCGATCACCGATACGTCCAGGATATCGTTGATCAGATTATGAAGATGCTTGCCCGAACCATGAATGTTTTTAATGTATTCCTTGTACTTTTCACTGCCCGTCATCGGCCCGAAGATTTCCGTTATGATGGCGTCGGAAAATCCGATGATGGCGTTCAGCGGGGTGCGTAACTCATGGCTCATGTTGGCGAGAAACTCCGACTTGACCATGTTGGCGTGCTTGGCTTCTTCCATGGCGTCGTGCATGGCCTGCTGGGCCAGCCGGCGCAAGGTGGTGTTCGTCGCCGCTCCCCGATACCCCTGGAAATCCCCGTCAGCGCCGAAAACCGGATTGCCGCTTACCCTGATATAGCGCCGGCGTCCCTTCTGGTCATTCACCGAATATTCAAAGTCCCTGAACGGACGACGGGCTTTCAGGGTTTCTTCATACTGGCGCCATTTTTCGGGTTCTTCATGCATTATTTCCGATCCGATAAATTCCTGGTACGTCTTGCCGATAATATCATCGCGGCTGAGGCCGGTATCGGAAAGGAAGCGGTCTGAAATAAAGCTGACGCGCAGGTCAGGACCCATTTCCCAGAACCAGTCGGCCGTCGACTCGGCGATATCGCGGAAACGTTTCTCGGCGGCCATGATGTCGCCGTGCTGGCGTCTGAGAATGCGGTCGGCGTACCGGGTGATCAGCAGAAACAGGACGAACAACATGCCTGAGACAGTGAACAGGCCGACCGTGACTCTGGTCGTGGTGCGCTTGACCTTGTCCAGAAGGGCGGTTACATCCGTATAGAGTTCAAAAACTCCCGCCACATTACCGTCGCTGGTATGCACAGGCACATAACTGGAAATCATGTCGCGGCTGTCGGCCGCGCCGTCATCCCGATAGATCAGGTCGCTGGCGGGAGAGCCGTTAAGCGCCCGAATAAAGTTCGGATTGCCGCTTCTGTCATCGCCGATCTGCCTTGGATCGGACGAGAAAACGGTGACTCCCCGCCGGTTATAAATTTTAACCTTGAGCACGGGTAGCCCGGCGGCGAGGACTTTGAGGTTATCGCTGATTTCGACGGTTTCCTCGCGGGAGCGCAAGGCGTCGCCGCCCGTTTCCTGAACCGATGTTATGTAAGATGAATATTGCGGCCAGATGGAATTGGCGAAAGAGCGCGTCAACGCAACATTCTCCATTTCGCCGAACTCGATAAGCCGGTTCATTTCATGCCGGTTATAGAGAATGACCATGGCGGTGGTGACGGCAATCACCACAATCGCGCTGACAAGAGAAAAAAAACGAAGAAGGTTGAACACTTACAATACGCTCCGCTTCATAACGACATTGCCCCAAAACTAACATAAATAATAAAACGCATAACATACTTCTTTAGGCCGACAGGATATGCTCTAAGAAAACAAAATCGAGAAAGAATATCTGTCCGCCATGACCGTAGTCACCCGCTTCGCCCCTTCGCCCACCGGCTTCCTCCATATCGGAGGAGCGCGCACGGCTCTTTATAATTGGCTTTACGCCAAGCGTCATGGCGGTCGCTTCCTGTTGCGCATCGAGGATACCGACCGCAAGCGCTCTTCCGACGAGGCGGTGGAGGCCATCTATCAGGGGCTGAAATGGCTGGGCCTTGATTGGGACGGCGACGTTGTTTTCCAGTTCCCCCGAGCCGACGCCCACGCCGAGGCCGCAAGGCGACTGCTGGCGAACGGCAAAGCCTATCGCTGCTATTGCTCGCCGGAAGAACTGACTGAAATGCGCGATGCGGCGAAAAAAGAAGGCCGTTCAATGCGTTATAACGGGAAATGGCGCGACCGCGACCCCTCGGAGGCGCCCGAGGGCGTGAACCCGGTAATCCGCTTCAAGGCGCCGCAGGACGGCGTAACCGTCATCAATGATCAGGTGCAGGGCGAGGTCACTATCGCCAATGACCAGTTAGACGACATGGTGCTGCTGCGCGCCGACGGCGCGCCGACCTATATGCTGGCGGTGGTGGTTGATGACCACGACATGGGGATCACCCATGTGATTCGCGGCGACGACCATCTGACCAATGCCTTCCGCCAGACCCAACTGTTCAGGGCGCTGGAGTGGGAAACTCCGCACTTCGCCCATATTCCGCTGATTCATGGCGCCGACGGGGCCAAGCTGTCCAAACGCCACGGGGCGCTCGGCGTTGACGCCTACCGGGACATGGGTTTCCTTCCCGAGGCCATGCGCAATTATCTGCTGCGTCTGGGGTGGGGACATGGCGACGATGAAATCATCTCCACCGAACAGGCGATCCGATGGTTTGACATCGGCGACGTGGGCCGCGCCGCCGCCCGTTTCGACATGGCCAAACTGACCAACCTGAACGGTCATTACCTTCGCGCCGCCGACAATGACAGGTTGATCGCCCTGATCCTTCCCCTGCTTGCTGAAATGGTGGGACGCCCCCTTTCCGGGGAAGCCGAAGATCGCCTTAAAAAGGGCATGACCGCCCTGAAAGAACGAGCCAAGACAATCGTCGAACTCGCCGGAAGCGCGGCATTTTACGTTAAGGAAAGACCGCTCTCCTTGAACCCCAAGGCAATCAGTATCCTGGACGATGACGGCCGCGCCCGCCTTAAAGACGTCTACCCTGTTCTGGCGGAATTAGCGGAATGGTCCGCCGCTTCCACGGAGAAAGCGGTGAAAGATTCTTCTTTCTCCCTTGGAATGATCGCCCAGCCCTTGCGGGCGGCGCTGACCGGCTCCAACGCCTCGCCGGGCATCTTCGAGGTAATGGAGGCGCTGGGCCAGGATGAATCGCTGGGGCGAATCGAGGACGCTTTCAATGGGAAGAATCCATAACTATAGTTAAACCGGCGAGCAACCGGATAACTTAAAGTCGGCGGGAGGGCATCATGAACGGCAAGAGCGGCAAGGATACGGTTACCCTTATCGATAACCGGGACGGGCGCGAATTTGAGTTCCCCATTCTCAAGGGAAGCACAGGCCCCGACGTTATCGACGTGCGCAAGTTATATTCCCAAACCGGGATGTTTACTTACGATCCGGGGTTCAAATCGACGGCAAGCTGCGATTCGGCCATTACCTTCATTGACGGCGAAAAGGGAATCCTGCGCCATCGCGGCTATTCCATCGAGGAACTTGCCGAAAAATCAAACTTCATGGAAGTCAGCTATCTGCTGCTTAACGGCGAGCTGCCGACGGCGGAGCAGGAAAAGGAATTTAACAAACACATCACCTACCACACCATGCTGCACGAGCAGATGTATAACTTCTTCAAGGGGTTCAGGCGCGATTCCCATCCGATGGCGATTATGTGCGGCGCCGCCGGCGCGTTGTCGGCCTTCTATCACGACAGCACCGACATCAGCGACGCAAGCTGCCGCAAGATAGCGTCTTACAGGTTGCTCGCCAAGATGCCGACCATCGCCACCGTCTCCTACAAGTACTCCATCGGCCAGCCCTTTGTTTATCCGCGCAACGACCTGAGCTTCGCCGAAAATTTCCTGCACATGATGTACGCGACGCCGTGCGAGGAATACAAAATCAATCCGGTGCTGGCCAGGGCCTTGGACCGGCTTTTCATTCTCCATGCCGATCACGAACAGAATGCCTCCTCGTCGTCGGTGAGGCTGGCTTCCTCCAGCGGCGCCAACCCCTTTGCCTGCATCGCCGCCGGCATTGCCTCGCTGTGGGGACCGGCCCACGGCGGCGCCAACGAAGCGGTGCTGAACATGCTTACGGAGATCGGCTCGAAGAAAAGGATTCCCGAATACATCAAACGGGCCAAGGACAAGGAAGACCCCTTCCGCCTGATGGGCTTCGGCCACCGCGTCTACAAGAACTACGACCCGCGCGCCAGGGTGCTGAAGGAAAGCTGCCACGATGTGTTGAACGAATTGGGCATCAGGAACGATCCCCTGCTGGAACTGGCCATGGAGCTGGAGCGCATCGCCCTGGAAGACGAATATTTCGTTTCCAAAAAGCTGTTCCCTAACGTCGATTTCTATTCCGGAATCATCTACCGGGCCATGGGCATTCCCGTATCCATGTTCACGGTGATGTTCGCCATGGCGCGCACCGCCGGCTGGGTCGCCCAATGGAACGAGATGATCCAGGACCCGACCACCAGCATCGGCCGCCCCCGCCAGCTCTACAGGGGTTCCGTGCTGCGGGAGTACAAGCCGATGAACAAGCGTTGATATCAGGGCAAGGATCACGATGGCCAAAAAAGATTTAACTTTTCCGAAACCGCTGGGTGGAGAGGATCGCCTGTTCGAGGCGCCGACGGCCCTGGCCAGGGATTTCAAATTCGGCAAGGAGACCGTTCAGGTTTTCGATGACATGGTCGGGCGATCCGTGCCTTACTACGCTGAGATTCAGCGCATGGTCGCGGAGATGGCGGGAGATTTCGCCGTCCCCGGCACGCAGTTGTATGACCTCGGCTGCGCCACCGGCACGACCCTGTCGCTTCTTGACCAGACGGTTGACCCTGAAGTCTCTTTCATCGGCATCGACAACTCGCCGGAAATGCTGGCGACCGCCCGCGCCAAGCTGGATTCCCTGGGAACCGGGCGCAAGATCGAACTGGTGCAGTCCGATCTCCACGCCATGCCGGAACTGAATAATTCATCGATGGTTATCATGCTTCTGACGTTGCAATTCGTGCGCCCGCTTCATCGTGGACGAATCATGGAACAGATTGCGCGCAGCCTGCATGAACAAGGCTGCCTGATTCTGGTCGAAAAGCTGACGCAAAACGACTCGCGGCTCAACCGCCTGTTTATCAACTATTATTACAACATGAAAAAGCGCAACGGCTATTCAGAAACGGAAATTACCCAGAAGCGCGAAGCCCTGGAAAACATCCTGATCCCCTATCGCCTTGACGAGAATGTCGAACTGCTTCATCAGGCGGGCTTCCGTTCGGTCGAGGTATTTTTCCGCTGGTATAATTTCTGCGGCATCCTGGCGTTGAAATAAGTTTTTACCGATGGCCCTCGCATCCACGCAAAACACGCCGTTCACCGTTACCGTCGGCAACTGGTTGTTCAGGACCCGTAACTGGGTCTTTCCGTTGACGGTCGTGACCCTGTTCGCCGCCTTTCGTCCGGCGCCTTTCAACGGCGACCCCGCCGCCGATTTTTGGCTTAATCTCATAGGGATAGCCACGGCGGTAGCCGGCATGTCGTTTCGCGGGTGGGTGATCGGACTCGCCTATATCAAGCGCGGCGGCCTGAACAAGCGCGTCCACGCCGCGACCCTGGTGACGCAGGGCATGTTCGGCGTTTGCCGCAACCCGCTTTATGTCGGCAACATGTTGGCCTATCTGGGCCTGTTCATCCTTCATAACGGCGTCTGGGTGTATGTTCTGGGGTGTCTCGCTTTCGGTTTTTATTATTGGTGCATCGTGCGCGCCGAGGAAACTTTTCTCGCCGACAAATTCGGCGAGGATTATCAACGCTACTGCCGTGAAGTGCCGCGCTTCCTGCCGGATTTCCGTCTGTACCGCCGGGCCTCGCAAGATATGACCTTCCACTGGAAGCGGGTGCTCGCCAAGGATTATTCCACTGTCGGCGGATGGTTTGTCGCGGCGGTGTTGACGCATGCCTATGAAGGTTGGGCGTGGCGGGGCGCGGCGGACATCAAGGGCGCCGCCTTGTGGGCGGCGGCGATAATCATTCTGGCGCTGTTCGTGCGGACCCTGAAAAAGGCCAACCTTCTGGCTGAATGATTATGAGCGCTCTTGTCACAACTCATGACCTGTTTTTCCGACGGGCCGGGCTTGACCCCGGCAAGGTGGAAGCCGTCGTCAACGACGCCCTTCACGGCGCCGATGACGGCGAACTGTTCCTCGAATACCGTCAGTCGGAAGCGCTGGCCTTCGATGACGGTAAACTGAAAAGCGCCTCCTTCGACACCAGCCTGGGGTTCGGGCTGCGCGCCGTCTGCGGCGAGGCCACCGGCTATTCCCACGCCTCGGAGTTGTCGGAAGACGCCTTGCGGCGGGCGGCATCGACCGTCAAGGCGGTGCGCTCAAGCGGCTCGGGCATATCGGCGGAGCATCCTGTCGGCACAAACCGGGCGCTTTATGCGGACGACAATCCGCTGGGAATGGTGGACTTTGCCGTCAAGGTGAAACTGTTGTCGGATATCGACGCTTACCTGCGGGGCAAGGACTCCAGGGTGATGCAGGCGACGGCCGCCCTCAGCGGCGAATGGCAGGCGGTGCGGATCATACGCATCGACGGGCGCAGCATCGCCGATATCCGCCCTCTGGTGCGCCTCAACGTGGCGGTGGTGGCGGCGGACGGCGACCGCATGGAAAGCGGCGGCTATGGGACCGGCGGGCGCGTCGCCTATGAACATTACCTGTTGCCGGAAACCTGGAAGGCGGTTGCCGACGAGGCGCTGCGCCAGGCGCTGGTTAATCTGGACTCGGTTCCGGCGCCGGCCGGCGAGATGGCGGTGGTGCTGGGGCCGGGCTGGCCCGGCATCCTGCTCCATGAAGCCGTCGGCCATGGTCTGGAGGGAGACTTCAACCGCAAGAAGACCTCGGCCTTTTCGGGGCTTATGGGCGAGCGGGTGGCGGCGCCGGGGGTTACCGTCATTGATGACGGAACCATGCCCGACCGCCGAGGCTCGATCTCCATCGACGACGAAGGAACCCAAAGCCGGCGCACCACGCTGATCGAGGACGGCATTCTTACCGGCTACCTGCATGACCGGCTGAACGCCCGCCTGATGGGGACCGTCTCTACCGGCAACGGGCGAAGGCAGAGCTACGCCCACGCTCCCATTCCGCGAATGACCAATACCTTCATGCTGGCGGGAGCGGATGATCCGGGCGAAATCATCGCCTCCGTTGATCGGGGGCTGTACGCCGTCACCTTCGGCGGCGGGCAGGTGGACATCACCTCCGGCAAGTTCGTCTTTACCTGCACCGAAGCCTATCTCATTGAAAACGGCAAGGTGGGCGCCCCGGTCAAGGGGGCGACCCTTATCGGCAGCGGTCCCGAAGTGCTGAAAAAAGTGTCGATGATCGGCAACGACCTGGAGATGGACCCCGGCATCGGCACTTGCGGGAAAGATGGACAGGGAGCGCCGGTCGGCGTCGGCCTGCCGACCTTGAAGATAGACCGCCTTACCGTCGGCGGCACCGCCGCCTGACGCCGAGATCATGGTTTCCAGTAATCACGGTTGCCATGCCGGACGTGAAGTATCTGCACGGTCTCGCCCTTGATGGTGAAGAATATGCGCCACGGAGTCCCGCGCCCGAACAGGGCTTGGCGGATATCACAATCGAATGCCTCGCTTTCCGGCGCAAGGGCGCGAGATTCCGGCATGACTTCCAGGCCGATGATCGCTTCGCGAATACCCGCGAGCCACTTTGCCGCGTATATCGGATTCTCGGTTACGAGCCACTCATGGGCTTCACGCAAATTAGTCCCCTGTTAAAAACTCCGAACGCCCTTGATTTGCCGGGCGGTTTTAGCGATTTGACGTAGTCGGATTTGCAAGAAATCGTATTTTT